>NZ_JAGKRH010000058.1:0-46210 GCF_017939245.1 Aeromonas sp. PrichA-15
GATTGACAGAACTGCGCGGGTCTTCGATGAGCGATAAGTGGGCGAAGAAGTCCATAACGGGTGGCTCCAATAAGATGAGAACACCCGATCAGATCGCTGAAAAATCAGAAAGTTCCATTAAATCTCAGGGTATGATCCCGCCCTGGACTTCCGGGTGCCCGAAGAACCAGAAAATGTGCTGAAACAGGACAGGATCCCCCCCACCGGCCGCATCGAAGAAACTGGTCCCGAAATACTTGTCCGTCAGCACCATGGTCACCGCAGCCGCCAGCACCGGCATGACAGCGATGAGCAGAAACGCCGTGATGAGCCAGGTCCAGACAAACAGCGGCATCTGCATCCAACCCATGCCCGGCGCCCGCAGGTTGAAGATGGTCACGATGACGTTGATGGCCCCCATGATGGAGGAGATCCCCATGATGTGAATGGCAAAGACGAACAGGGCCGTGCTGTTGCCGCTGTACTGGGTGGACAGGGGGGCATAGAAGGTCCAGCCAGAACTGGGGCCGCCTCCCTCCATAAACAGGCTCGACAGGAGGATGAGGAAAGCAAACGGCAGGATCCAGAAGCTCCAGTTGTTCATGCGGGGCAACGCCATGTCAGGGGCCCCAATCATGATGGGGATCAGCCAGTTGGCGAGGCCGGTGAAGGCGGGCATAACGGCACCAAAGACCATGATAAGGCCGTGTACCGTGGTCATCTGGTTGAAAAACAGGGGTTCCACCAGTTGCAGTCCGGGCTGGAACAGTTCTGCCCGGATCACCATGGCCATGGCGCCACCGGTAAAGAACATGGTGAGAGCAAAGCACAGATACAGGGTACCGATGTCCTTGTGATTGGTGGTGTAGAGCCAGCGCCTCAGACCGGCCGCTGGCTGGTGGACATGTTCGCTGTGCGGGGTATCCGTGATTCCATCACTCATGCCGACGCCTCACTTGTCCTTGTCCGGATTGGCCGGGTTGAGAAGGGACTGCACCTCGGCTGGCTGCACAAGGTCGCCGGTCTTGTTATCCCAGGCATTGCGTTCATAGGTGATGACGGCGGCCAGTTCCTGCGCCGTCAACTGTTTGCCAAAAGGCTGCATCGCCGTGCCGCTCTTGCCATGCAGGACGATGTCCAGATGCTGGGCCCGATGTTCCGCCTGTGTGGTCACCTTGCTGCCATTGAGCGCCGGGAAGATGCCGGGCAATCCGGTACCCGCGGGCTGATGACAGGCAGCGCAGTGCCCCAGATAGACTTTCTCCCCCTGTGCCATGGCTTGTGGCAACGTCATGGTCTCCGCTGCCTGCGCCTGTTGCTGTGCCTTGGCAGTTGCCTGCTCGTCTCCCTTTCTGGCAATCCACTTCTCGAACTCCTCTGCGGATTTGGCCACCACAACCACAGGCATGAAACCGTGATCCTTGCCGCACAGCTCGGCGCACTGCCCACGATAGGTGCCCGGCTTGTCGATCCGGGTCCAGGACTCGTTGATGTAGCCAGGATTGGCGTCTTTTTTCACGGCGAAGGCGGGAACCCACCAGGAGTGAATGACATCGTCCGAGGTCATCAGGAAACGGATCTTCTTGCCGACCGGCAATACCAGAGGGTTATCCACCTCCAGCAGATAATTGCCGCCCTTGGGGACATCACCGGAGATCTGCTGTTTGCTGGTCGCCAGCAGGGAATAAAACGCCACTGGATACTCTAGGTATTTGTAATGCCATTTCCATTGCGAGCCCGTGACGAGGACGGTGAGATCGGCCTTGGAGGTATCCTCCATCTTCAACAGGGTCGAGGTTGCCGGTGCCGCCATCGCGATCAGTATCAACACGGGGATGACCGTCCACAGCAACTCGATGCGGGTGCTTTCGTGAAACTGGGCGGCTTTGGCACCGCGCGATTTTCGATGGTGCACGATGGACCAGAACATGATGCCGAAGACGAGCAGACCGATGACGCAACAGATATAGAAAATCGTCATGTGCAGGTCATAGACCTGCTGGCTGATGGCGGTCGCCCCGCGCGTCATGTTGAACCGGATCTCATTGGCAAAGGCGCTGCTGCTGATGAACCACATCATCATTCCGGCACCTGCCTGAGCTGCATCGTTTCTCACATTGCACTCCCTGTGCACGTTGGAGAAGATGGCCTGCATTCCATACACCCAACGCTAACCATCTGAAAATAATGCATTTATTAAAATTCATTTCACATTCAAGTATTAGTCCATATTCAGAAAAAACCAAAATGCAGACAGCCCTGACCAGGCTCATCAGAGCAGTGGCAATGGGCAAAACGCGAGCAGGGAAGAGGGAGAAACGGGTCCCGGGGTGGCCGCGCCTTGAACGGAGAGAGCTTCAGCCATGGTGAGTCGAATCGATGTGCAGAACCCGGGAGGGGCCATTGGTTCCTCCCGGGCTCCGTGGTTTTCTGCCGTGCCAGAGGCGGGGTCAGCCCGCTGGGGCTTGCTGAGCCAGTAGTCTGGCCAGCAGGGAGCGCAATGCTTTTATCAGGGCGGGTTTGCCCGCGACACCCTGTCGGGCAGCCAGCTCGGACCAGGACGCATATTGCCAGATGGTGGCGATCAGCAACCGTCGTTCATCCTGACTCAACCCGTCCAGCATCATCACTCGCCGGAGCAGCCAGCGTTGCAGTGTCGCCTGGCACAATTCGAATGGCTTGTGATGGTGGGCAAAACAATCGAGTTCCCGATGCTCGAATTCATCCAGATCCGGCACATGAGTGACAGGTCCGCCTCTGAGGGATAGCCAGACCAGTTCGGTATCCAGCCTCTTGAGTTCACCCGCCAGCAGGGCCGGCAACTGGCTCATGAAACGCTGTCGCCATTGCGCCAGCTCGGCGTGATATTCCGATTGCAACGGCATCAGCAGCAAAGCTGCATGACTGCCGCTGGCCGCATCGCGCTGCAGACCAAGACGCAGCACCTTCAATCCCGCCTTGAGCCAGAATGGCAGCAGATCTGGACTGGCGGAGAAGGCAGATCCCAGATAATCGACCCCTAATACCCGATAATGTGATACCAGCTTGTCCAGCAACCAAGACCCCAGCCCGAGACGATGAAGGGCAGGATGGATGGCGATGCGCATCACCCTGGCATAAGAGCGCTCCCCCGCCGTCACGAAACCGGCGTGGGCCAGCAGCGACTGGGGAAGCAGATGTCCACGAGGGCGCCTTCGTCCGGCCCAGATTGCGTGCGCCAGATCAGGGGGGATATTGCCCTCCCGCGCGACCAGCGCCACCCCGAGCAACTCCTGTCCCTGCTCCATCAGATGAATGTCGAGATCCGGCCCCTCCAGTAAATACCGCAGATCACTGGGGCTGGTCTGGTAGTGAGCCAGCACGAGCAGGCCGAACACCCGATTGAGCAGCGCGTCATCACGGGCCAGCTCATCTTGTCCGACCAGGCGCCAGGTCGGTGATGTCGGGGGATGAGGTGCCGATATGTCGGCATTCAGACCAAGGAGCCGGAAGATCAGAGGCTCCAGCGGATCGCTCAGGCTCCAGCGAATGGGCTCCACCAGGTGCAGCTCCTGCCAATCCGGGGTTTGCTCATCGAGTACCCTCTTGAAGCGCAGATGAAAGCCGCGCCCCGTCCCCTCATAGCCGTGCTCCGTTGTAGCGAAGACAATGCGACTGTGACGGGCCAGCATGGCTTCCAGCAGTGGGGTCGGGATGGCGGCGGCTTCATCTACCAGCAGCAGATCCGCCAGCACGTCTCCTTGAGCCACCCGATCAGGGGACACATAGCTCAGACCGGCCAGCCGCTCAGGCATCTCTGCCAGCGCGCGCTCTGCATGGGCAAAAAGTGTCGCCACTGTAGCGTGGGAAGGGGCAGTCACCGCTATCGTCAAGGCCGGATCCCGACTCAGCAAGTCGGCGCTCGCCAGCCCCAGCACGGCGCTCTTGCCACGACCGCGATCGGCGCTCAGCACCAGGGGGCGACGGCGATGGCCGTGCAACACGTTGTGGATGGCGGGCAGCGCACGGGCCTGATCCGCGCTTAGCGGCCGGTCCCCGTCGAGAGGCTGCCAGGTAATATCACAAGAGGCAGGCGTCAGATCTCGCGCCGGATCTTCTTCCAGCAACCGTACCAGACGGGAGATGAACCCCTGCCCGGCACGATCGACCTCCTCTGGCTGGGCGACCAGCCTCTGACGATCAGGGTCTGGGTAGGTCGGCCATGCCTCCCGCGGCGGGGTCAGCAGAAGCAAGAGCCCCCCAGCCCTCAATGTCCCCGCCAAGGCACCGAATGCATCGGGGTGAAAACCACTGAAGGCATTGAATACCAGGGTGTCGCACTCCTGACCGAGCCGTTGAAGCGCCTTGGCGGCAGGCTGCGGAACATGACGCTCAGGACCCTGCCCCAGCCAGAACACCGCCCCCCACAGCAAGGATTCGGCACGAACGATGCAGTCATCCTGCTCCCCTTCCAGCCAGATCAGACGTCGCTCGCCGGCATGAGCGATAGCGTGGCGCAAGGCGAGCAGCTCGGCTGACATCATGGAGCTGGGCTGGCGTCTGGCTTCACACGGGGTTCAAACATGCGCTCCCCCATCTGGTCGATGAAGGTATGGGCCTTTTGCACCATGAAGCGCTCGGCATCCGCCGGGTTGGCAAAGAGATCGGAGCGGATGAAGCGATGGGTCTGTAATTGCCCGTCTATCTCCCTGGTGATGCGACCTGCCAGCCTGTATTGCCCCCCTTCCGCCATGGGCTCGGGATAGATGAGATAGCCCATGTATTCGATGGGCTCAACCTCGGGGCTCTGGGCGATCTCTCCCTTGAACAGGGCATTGAATAGTTTTTTGAACATGTTCGCATCCTCTCTGATGAAGGCATTCTCCCCAAGGGTGGAATCACTGGCAAGCACGGGATCTTATTACCATTCGTTCTTTGCACTACGAACCATTCTCATTTAGATTTCATCTCATTCCAGCATGAGGTCCAGATTATGTACGTGTGTTTGTGCCGCGGCATCACAGATAACCAGATCCGCAAGGCGGTACAGGCAGGCAAGACTGAATTCCGACAGTTGAAACAGTCGCTGGAAGTCGGTACTCAATGTGGTAAATGTGTGCGCATGGCGATGGAGATCATCGCTACCGAAATCGACAAGATGGAGTCAGAGCAGGCACCGCTCTATTACGAAGTGGCGTAAAACCGCCGACTTCTCGTCTTCATCTCTCCTTCTGCCCTCCAGGGGACGACTTTCCCCATCACGTTATGGTCATGTTTCTGGACTAAGCTCTAGTGATCGTTGCCTAGGCTCGAACACGAGGAGTAATGTCGATGAAAGGAGATCCCAAAATCATTGCCCACCTCAACAAGGTGCTGGCCAATGAGCTGGTTGCCATCAACCAATACTTCCTGCATGCCCGCATCTATGATGACTGGGGCCTCAAGGGGCTGGGGCACAAGGAGTATCACGAATCCATCGATGAGATGAAACATGCCGACGAGCTGGTCAAGCGGGTGCTGTTTCTGGAAGGGCTGCCCAACTTGCAGGATCTGGGCAAGCTGCGCATCGGTGAGACGGTGGAAGAGATGCTGCGCTGTGACTTGTCTCTGGAGATGGACGCCATCCCCGACCTGAAAGTCGCCATCACCTATGCCGAGTCCGTGCAGGACTACGTCAGCCGTGACCTGTTCCAGGAGATCCTGGAGGATGAAGAGGAGCATGTGGACTGGCTGGAAACCCAGCTCGATCTCATCGCCCGCATCGGTCTGGAAAACTACCAGCAATCCCAGCTCCATGCCGAGTCATCCTGAATCTAGATGACATCAAGAGACAATCCCAACCCGCCCTGGCGGGTTTTTTCATGGCACCAGCGGCAGAGATCTTGCCCAACGATACGGTAGCCAACCTGGTTGCTGACAAGGCAGGCCAGAGGCTGTCAGGATGGCAGGCGCCGGATTGAACCGCCTCCGGGATCACAGTTACGATGCATGGGGCAGCGGCAGGCGCCGCTTTCGATTAGGATACGACCCCATTCCCATCATTTTGCTACGGATGACCTCCATGGAACTGATTGCACGCGAGATGGCGCCCCACAAACGGGTTGCCCTGGTGGCTCACGACAACATGAAAGCCCCTCTGCTGAACTGGGTGCTGCGCCGCAAGGAGGAGCTCAAGCTCCACCATCTCTATGCGACCGGCACCACGGGCACCCTGCTCGGCAAGAAGGCGCAGCTGCCCATTACCTGCCTCTTCTCCGGCCCCATGGGAGGGGATCAGCAGCTCGGCGCCCTCATCGCCGAAGGGAAGATAGACGTGATGATCTTCTTCTGGGATCCCCTCAATCCCGCCGCCCACGATCCTGACGTCAAGGCCCTGCTGCGCCTCGCGGCCGTCTGGAACATCCCGGTCGCCACCAACGAGGCGACGGCGGACTTCATCATGGACAGCCCGCACATGCAGCAGGCATTCAGCGTCCAGGTGCCCGACTACGCCGGCTACCTCAAGGCCAGAACCGAATAAGCAACGCCAGACAGCAAAGAGCCGGAACAGATGTCCGGCTCTTTTCTTTCATGGGGGGAGAAGGTCAGCGCTGGAGGCTTTTCTGCGCGAATTTGGGCCTGGCATTCATGATCTGCTCCACCTGCTCGTCGCTCATCTTGCCCCGCGACAGTCCCAGAACCTTGTAGGTCAGCAGAGGGCGAGCCGGCAGGGCGATCATCAGGGCGCGGATCTGGTTCTCGTCCTCCTTCTCTCGCGCCGGCTTGCCGTAGGCGTAGGTGAGCACGCCGGCATCCATCAGGTTTTTGACGGCGGGTTCGGTGATCGGCAGGTTTATGACGCTTTTCCGTTGCAGTACGAACTCCCGCAGCACCGCCTTCTCGTTGAAGTCGAGGAAGCCAATCATCTGGGCCAGCTGATCCTGCTGGCGGCGGGACTGCCACTCGTCACAGGCCCACTCCCAGGCGATCAGGAAGCCCTGACTGCAGAAATAGGAGATGGCGATCAACATGCCGACTCCAAGCCAGGCCGCATGAGCCGTGGCCCACTGGCTCACGGCACCTTTCATCAATCCGGCCGGAAACAGCAGGATGATGCTGCAGCAGAGCAGCAGCCAGACCATCAGCCAGTTGAGGCGATTAAGCTGGTAAAAATGTTGGATCCACCGTTTCATCGTTCACCCTTCCCAAGTCAATGTGGACAGTAGCCAACTCATAGCAATCGCTGTGCCAGCACAAGGATCCCCGTAAAAAGATCAGGATCCCGGACGGGAGAGTCGAGGGTTGTCACATCCTTTTACAACTTGTCGCGCGGATCATCCCCTGTTGGTCTTGCGCCTCACCGAGCCACTTGGTAAAAAGCCCGCACTGTCACTGGGGAGTAGCAACCCGCCCGAAATCCGGGCAGGGCCCATGTCAACACTCTTGGATCCGCAGATCCATGGCATGGGCGGCGATAGCACCTATCGTCCTGCAAGACCTTTGGCCCCGATATGCACGCCAGCCGGGCGAGCCGTATCGGGTCCATCGGTTGTTCTGCTCGCCTGGCGGTTACTCATCATGCTGATCACCCTGCTGTTATTTCTGATCTCTGCCGTCACCATCTATCTGGCCTGCGAATACTTCGTCAACGGCATCGAATGGACCGGCCATCATTTCAAACTGTCCCAAAGTGCCACCGGTTCTCTGCTGGCGGCCCTCGGCACGGCCCTGCCCGAATGTATCGTCACCCTGACCGCCCTGCTGATGGGGGATGCCCCCGCCCAGCAGCAGATAGGCATAGGTGCGGCCCTCGGCGGTCCCCTGGTGCTCTCCACCCTTGGCTATGCAGCCGTTGGCGTGACCCTGCTGCTGTGCCTGGACCATGGGCACAGGGTCATTCATGGTGAGGTGCAGCGCGAGATAGGCCGCGATCAGGCCTGGTTTGCCGGTATCTTCCTGCTGGCCGTGCTGCTTGGCATGATGGCCTTCACCGATAAAACCTGGCTGGCCCCCCTGTTCGTGCTGATGTACCTCCTCTATGTGCGACGTGAGCTGAAACAGACCGACAGCCACGATGCCGAATTGCCCTCCCCCCTCAAGCTGGATCCGCACACCAGGATCCCGGCGCTCGGCAAGGTGCTGCTGCAAACCCTGGTGGCGCTCGGTGTGGTGGCGCTGGCGGCCCAGCTGTTCGTTCACCAGCTGGAGAACATGGGCGAGCTGTTCGGTCTCTCTCCGGTAGTGGCCGCCCTGCTGCTGAGCCCGGTGGCCACCGAAATGCCCGAGCTGATGAACGTGCTCATCTGGGTGCGGCAGGGCAAGCACCGGCTGGCACTGGCGAATATCTCCGGCGCCATGATGATCCAGGGCACCATTCCCAAGGCGTTCTGCCTGCTGTTCACCCCCTGGCTGCTGGACAGCACCATGATGGCCTCCTCCCTGGTGACGCTGCTGGCGGTCGCGCTGCTGTGGAGGGGGTTCAGTCGGGAGCGGATGACGGCGGGCAGGCTCGCCCTGGTGGGGCTGGTTTACCTGGGTTTCTGCGGCTGGCTGATGATGAGCTGAGGGCCGGCCTCTGCCTCTGGCGCAACAAGAAAGGGCAGGATCCCATCCTGCCCTTCATCTCACGGGGTAGTGTCAATCAGACCGATCCGAGGTCTCAGAACTGCTGGAACCAGCGCTGGATCTGGGCCGGATCCTTGCTCTGGGTCAGGGCGAGCATCAGCAGCACCCGCGCTTTCTGCGGGTTGAGGGTCTCGGCGGCGACGAAGCCGTACTTGGCATCATCGATCTCCGCATCCAGGGTGGTAGAGCCGGTCGGCACGCGGGCGGAACGCACCACGCGAATGCCGTCCTTGCTCGCCTTGGCCAGGGTGTCGAACAGGGTGTGGTAGAGGTTGCCGTTGCCCACCCCGGCGCTGACGATGCCGTCGAACTTGGCATCCACCAGGGCCTTGGCCGGCAGATCCGAGGCGTTGGCGTAGCTGTAGACGATGCCGACCTGGGGCAACTTGTCGAGCTTGCTCACATCGAACGGGGTCTTGCTGGTGTGCTGGCGGGCCGGGCTGCGCTGGTAGTCGATCTTGCCGTTGTGGAGGTAGCCGAGCGGGCCGAAGTTGGGGGAAGCAAAGGTCTGCACTCCTGTGGTGTTTGTCTTGGTGACGTCCCGGGCATCCAGCACGGTGTCGTTCATCGCCACCATGACGCCACGTCCCTTTGAGGCGGGGTCGGAGGCAGTCACCACGGCGTTGTAGAGGTTCATGGGGCCGTCGGCGCTCATGGCGGTGGAGGGGCGCATGGCGCCCACCAGCACCACCGGCTTGTCGCTCTTGACGGTCAGATTGAGGAAGTAGGCGGTCTCCTCCATGGTGTCGGTGCCGTGGGTGATGACGATGCCGTCCACGTCATCCCTGGCCAGCAGCGCGTTGACGCGCTTGGCGAGCGTGAGCCACACCTCGTCGTTCATGTCCTGGGAGCCGATCTTGACCACCTGCTCACCCTGCACGTCGGCCACGTTTTTCATCTCGGGCACGGCGGCGATCAGCGTCTCGATGGCCACCTTGCCTGCCTCGTAGTTGGACTGGGTGGCGGACTGGCCCGCCCCGGCGATGGTGCCGCCGGTGGCCAGAATGTACACGCTGGGCAGCGCCATGGCCATGGGGGAGAGGGTCAGGCCGAGTACGGCGGCGATCAGGGTCTTGCGAATGGGAAGGGTCATGCTGCAATCCTTTTGGATGAGGGAATTGCAGCATTTTTATTCTTTTCAAACGGGATTTAAGTGATCACTCTCACCAATAAAAAGAAGTAAACAGAATATTAGTCTGATTTATACCAATTAAGTGATAATTCACTCTACCTGAAAGCCTCTCGCCTCGATCAGGGCGATCAACTCGGCTTTGCTCAGCTCACTCTCGATGACGGCCTGGCGGCTGGCAAAGTCGACCGTGGCGGTGCGGACTGACGGCTGAGCCAGCAAGGCCTTTTGCAGGCTGGCAGCGCAGCCGCCGCAGGACATGCCGGTAACGGTGAGTTCGATGGTCATGGGCTCTCTCCTCTGTCGATGTGACCTCAACCTAAAGCTGCCGCCTCCGGCAAGGTCAAGGGCGAATGCCGATCCCGTCAACCCCGGGTCGTGCATCATGGCGGCGCCCCATCACCCCATCAGTCCCAGGTAGTTCATCAGGGTGGCCCCCAGGCTGGTGGTGACGAGCGAGCCCAGGGTGGTGGTGGCGATGATGTTGGCCGCGAGGGCACTGTCACCCCCCATGGCACGGGTCATCACATAGCTGGCGGCGGCGGTGGGGGTAGAGCTGATGAGGAACAGGATGCCGAGGGCCTGAGGGCTGAAGCCGAGCGCCCAGGCCCCCAGCACCAGCAGCACGGGGATGCAGCACAACCGGTTGACCGTGGCCCAGCCAGTCAGCATGGCGCCGCCGCGCAGGGCCTTGAGGTTGAGGCTGGCGCCGGTGCAAAGCAGGGCCAGCGGCAGGGTCATGTTGGCGAAATAGTTGCCCGTGCTGATGACCAGCTGGGGCAGTTCGATGCCGAGCAGACCGAAGGGCAGGGCCGCCAGAATGGCGATGATGAGGGGGTTTTTGACGATCCCCTTGAGTATGGGGGCGAGCCCCTTTCCGCCCCCCAGGCTGCGGGTCAGGGTGATCACCGCGAGGATGTTGTAGAGCACTGTGATGGAGCCCACCAGCAGGGCGGCGGCCCCTATCCCCTCCGGGCCGTAGGCGTTTTGCACATAGGCCAGCCCCATGATCCCCATGTTGCCGCGAAAACTGCCCTGCACGAAGATGCCCCGCAGTTTCTGCTCGCTGATGAAACGGGCCGCCAGCACCTCCAGCACCAGGAAACCGGCGAGGGTGCCGAGCAGGCCGTAGAGGATGAGCCAGGGGCTCGGCATGGTGGAAAAATCGGTGCGCACCATGCTCAGAAACAACAGAGCTGGCAGGGTGACCTGGAACACCAGACGGGAGGCGGACTCGACGAAGCTGTCGGGCAAGAGACCCAGCCGCTTGAGCCAGATGCCGAGTACCAGCACCAGACAGATGGGGCCCGTGATGGAGAGAGAGAAGTGCAGACTTGCCAACAGATCCATGATGCGCGTCCTGTGCAACGGCGAAGAAAGTCGCCTGGGAAAGGGCATTCTAACGCCATGGGCTTGTATTCACAGGAGTTAATCACAACAATGTCTGCATCCCGGTTGTCGCCCTCCCCTGTCACGGATCCCCCATGGAAAAGAAACTGACCATCCTCGATATCGCTCGCCTCAGCGGGGTCGGCAAGTCGACCGTCTCCCGGGTGCTCAATCAGGATCCCAAGGTCAATGCCCAGACCAGGGCCAGGGTCGAATCGGTGATCGCCCAGCACGGTTTCGTGCCGAGCAAATCGGCGCGGGCCATGCGCAGCCAGAGCCAGCAGGTGGTCGGCATCGTGGTGTCGCGCCTCGACTCCAGCTCCGAGAACCAGGCGGTGCGAGGCATGCTGGAGACCCTCTACCAGCGTGGCTACGACGCCGTGCTGATGGAGAGCAAGTTCTCCCCCGCCAAGGTGAGCGAGCACCTGGCGGTGCTGGAACGGCGCGGGGTGGACGGCATCATCCTGTTTGCCTTCAACGATCTGGACTATGCCGCCATGGCGCCGCTCAGGGAGAAACTGGTGCTGATGGCCCGCGAGCGCCCCGGCTTCTCGTCGGTCTGCTTCGACGATGACGGGGCGGTGCGCGCCGTGCTTGCCCACCTCGGGGAGCGTGGCCTGACCGAGGTCGCCTATCTCGGGGTGGAACGCAGCGATCTCACCACCGGGTTGCGTCGGCATCAGGCTTACCTCGACTACTGTCGGGAACAGGGGCGCACGCCCCGCAGCGCCCTCGGGGATCTCGGTCTGCAAAGCGGCTATCGGCTCGCGGCCGAGCTGCTCACCCCCACCACTCAGGCCATGGTCTGTGCCAGCGACACCCTGGCCATCGGCGCCGCCAAATACCTGCAGGAGCAGGGTCGCACCGACATCCTGGTGAGCGGCCTTGGCAGCAATCCCATGCTGACTTTCCTCTTTGCCAACACCCTCAGCCTGGATTTCGGCTACAAGGATGCCGGTATACTGGCCGCCAGACAGCTGCTCGATCAGATTGAAGAGGGGCAGCCCCCCAGAGCGACCATCGCCCCCTGTCAGCCCCTGTAGTCTATCTTTTCCTCCATTCCCGGCGTTTTGCGCTTTTTGTGACCAGCGCCACGAATTGGGAACGTTCCCATTGCCGATGCCAGCCACTGGCTTCATGCTGATTGGGAACGATACCAATAAACGGGCGGTCCTTGGCCAGCCGGTAAAGACACGACCATTATTCATGGAGTCACAGAGGGAAGGCTCATGTCAAAAGTCAACACACAGCATCTGGCGCAGCTGATCGAGCGGATCGGCGGCAAAGAGAACATCACCACTGTCAGCCACTGCCTGACCCGGCTCAGGTTCGTGCTGGCCGATCCGGCCAAGGCCGACCCCAAGGCCATCGAGACCATCCCTTCGGTGAAGGGGAGCTTCACCCAGGGCGGCCAGTTCCAGGTGGTGATCGGCAACGAGGTGGATCAGTGGTACAAGGCGCTCACCCAGGAGATCGGCGTGAGCGGTGGCAGCAAGGAGGCCGCCAAGCAGGCCGCCCGCCACAACATGAACCCGTTGGAGCGCGGCATCTCCCACCTGGCGGAGATCTTCGTCCCCCTGCTGCCCGCCATCATCACCGGTGGTCTGATCCTGGGCTTTCGCAACGTCATCGGCGACATCAAGATGTTCGACGACGGCACCCACACCCTCACCGAGATCAGCCAGTTCTGGGCCCAGGTGCACGCCTTCCTCTGGCTGCTGGGTGAAGCCATCTTCCACTTCCTGCCGGTGGGTGTCTGCTGGTCTGCGGTGAAGAAGATGGGCGGCTCCGAGATCCTCGGCATCGTGCTGGGTATCACGCTGGTGTCGCCGCAACTGATGAACGCCTATGGCATCGGCCAGCAGACCCCGGAAGTGTGGGACTTCGGCCTCTTCGTCATCCAGAAGGTAGGGTATCAGGCCCAGGTCATTCCGGCCCTGCTGGCGGGTGTCTTCCTCGCCTGGGTGGAGACCAGCCTCAAGCGCATCATCCCGGCCTATCTCTACCTGGTGATTGTGCCCTTCATCTCCCTGCTGCTGGCGGTGATCGTGGCCCACGCCCTGATCGGTCCGTTCGGCCGCTGGATTGGTGACGGCGTCGGCTTTGCCGCCAAGGCGGCCATGACGGGTTCGTTTGCCCCCATCGGCGCCGCCCTGTTCGGCTTCCTCTATGCGCCCCTGGTCATCACCGGCATCCACCACACCACCAACGCGGTGGACCTGCAACTGATGCAGAGCATGGGCGGCACCCCCATCTGGCCGCTGATCGCCCTCTCCAACATCGCCCAGGCGTCTGCGGTCGTCGGCATCATCCTGATCAGCCGCAAGGAGAACGAGCGGGAGATCTCGGTCCCGGCCGCCATCTCCGCCTATCTCGGGGTGACCGAGCCGGCCATGTACGGCATCAACCTCAAGTACAAGTTCCCCATGCTGTGCGCCATGGTGGGCTCAAGCTGTGCGGCTCTCATCTGCGGCTTCACCGGTGTGATGGCCAACGGCATCGGGGTGGGCGGCCTGCCGGGCATCCTCTCCATCCAGCCGCAATACTGGGGCATCTACGCCGTCGCCATGCTGGTGGCCATCGTGGTCCCCGCCCTGCTGACCCTGCTGGTCTACAAGCGCCAGCAGGCTGCCGGCAAGCTGGATCTGGCCACGGCCTGATCCACACAACCTCGGCGGAGCCCTGGCTCCGCCCTTTATCGTTGCCCTGTTCCAACTAATCCGGTTTCAACCAATGAGCGAACCAACCATGACACAGACACCCTGGTGGCAAAGCGCCGTGATTTACCAGATCTACCCCAAAAGCTTTCAGGATTCCGGCGCCCGTGGCACCGGTGATCTCAAGGGGATCATGGCCCGCCTCGACTATCTCAAGACGCTGGGGGTCGATGCCCTCTGGCTGACCCCGGTCTACGTCTCCCCCCAGGTGGACAACGGCTACGACATCGCCGATTACCTCAACATAGATCCCGCCTACGGCACCATGAGCGATTTCGAGGCCCTGCTGGGCGCCGCCCATGCGCGCGGCATCCGCATCGTGATGGATATCGTGGTGAATCACACCTCCACCGAGCACGCCTGGTTCAAGTCGGCGCTGGGGGACAAGCACAGCCCCTATCGCGACTACTACATCTGGAAAGATCCGGTGGACGGCGGCGTGCCCAACAACTGGCAATCCAAGTTTGGCGGCAGCGCCTGGGAGCTGGATCCGGCCACCGGCCAGTACTACCTGCACCTCTTTGCCCGCGAGCAGGCGGATCTCAACTGGGAGAACCCGGCCGTGCGCGCCGAGGTGAAGAAGATCATCCATTTCTGGGCGAAGAAAGGGGTCGACGGTTTCCGCCTCGACGTCATCAACCTCATCTCCAAGGATCAGGCATTCCCTGACGACGAGGTGGGGGATGGCCGCCGCTTCTACACCGACGGGCCGCGCATCCACGAATTTTTGCAGGATGTGAGCCGCGACGTCTTCGCCCCCGTGGGGGCCATGACGGTGGGCGAGATGTCTTCCACCAGCCTGGAACACTGCCAGCGCTATGGCGCGCTGGATGGTTCCGAGCTCTCCATGGTGTTCAACTTCCATCACCTCAAGGTGGATTACCCGGGCGGCGACAAGTGGACCAAGGCCCCGTTCGATTTCCTCGAACTCAAGCGCATCTTCAACCACTGGCAGAGCGGTATGCATGGCAAGGGGTGGTCGGCGCTGTTCTGGTGCAACCACGATCAGCCGCGCATCGCCTCCCGTTTCGGCGATGAGGGCGAGCATAGGGTGGTCGCCGCCAAAATGCTGGCCAGCACGCTGCACGGCCTGCAAGGCACCCCCTACATCTATCAGGGGGAGGAGATCGGCATGACCAACCCCGGCTATCAGCACATCGACGACTATCAGGATGTGGAGAGCCGCAACATCTTCGCCATCAAGCAGGCGGAAGGGATGAGCGAGGCCGAGATCCTCGCCATTCTCGGCGCCAAGTCCCGGGACAACTCGCGCACCCCGATGCAGTGGAGTGCCGCCCCCAACGCCGGTTTCACCAGCGGGACGCCCTGGCTCAAGCCAGCCGCCAACTACCCCGAGATCAACGCCGAGGCGGCGCTCGCCGACCAGCACTCGGTGTTCTGGCACTATCGGGATCTCATCGCCCTTCGCAAGGCGCACCCCATCTTCACTCAGGGGGATTATCAGGAGCTGCTGACCGGGCACCCGCAGATCTGGGCCTATGCCCGCCGCGCCCACGGTCAGACCCTGCTGGTGGTGAGCAACTTCTACGGCGAGCCGGTGGAGTTTGCCTTGCCTGCCGAGCTGCAAAGCGGGGAGGCGCGGCTGCTGCTTGGCAACTACCCGGATAGCCCGGCCCGCCCGCAATCCTGCAAGCTGCGCCCTTACGAATCCCTGATCTGGCTGATGGAGCAATGATGACTGACGCAACAACAGTGCAGCGGCCCGCCGTGCGTGGCCCCGAGTGGCAGAAGATGGTGGCGGGAGCGCCCTATGATGCAGGGGACCCCGAACTGCGGGCTGCGCGGGAGCAGTGCCGCGCCCTGCTGGGAGAACTGAACCGGGAGCGAACCGATGCCCCTGACTGGGATGAGCGCCTCACCCGCCTGCTGGGTGGCCGCGCAGAACGCTGTTTCATCACGCCCCCCTTCTTCTGCGACTATGGCGCCAACATCTTTGTCGGCGAGAATTTCTACGCCAATTTCAACTGCACCATCCTGGATGTGTGCGAGGTACACATAGGCGACAACGTGCTGCTGGCCCCTGGAGTGCAGATCTACACCGCTACCCACCCGGTGGCGGTAGCGCCGCGCATCAAGGGGGTGGAGTTCGGCAAACCGGTGCGTATCGGCAACAACGTCTGGATTGGGGGCAGCGTCGTCATCTGCCCGGGCGTCACCATAGGGGACAACAGCGTCATCGGGGCGGGGTCCGTTGTCACCAGAGACATTCCGGCAGGCGTAGTGGCGGTCGGCAATCCCTGCCGGGTCTTGCGCCCCATGACGGCAGAGGAGCTGGCGCCCGGGGAACCAGGCTGACACAGAGGGGGCAGGCCGTACCTGCCCCTGTTCCTTTCCCTGACGGCGCTCTGCCGGCAAGGCTTCGGCGCAACCCCCTCTTTACCCGGGCAGCAAGGCGCCGCAACGCTTGTGCTGTCCCATGGCCACCAGAGTCTTGAAACTGCGTACCTGATCCCTGGCATGGAGCACCCGACGGGTGAACTGCTCGTAACTTTGCATGTCCCTGGCGGCCACTTGCAGCACGAAGTCCTGCTCCCCCGTCACATACCAGAGATCCATCACCTCGGGTTCCCGCTGCAGGCTGGCGATCATCTCATCGACGATGCGGCCATGATCCCGCTCCAGGGTCACCAGCACCAGCATGGTGATGGGCCAGCCCATGGTGGACGGTGCCACCAGCGCCACTTCCCGCTTGATGAGACCGGACTCCCGCAAGGCGCGGACGCGGCGGTAGCAAGCTGGGGCGGAAAGACCGACCCTGTGGGCCAGCTCCGTCGTGGGCAGACGGGCATCCTGTTGCAGCTCGGCGAGGATGAGCAGATCAAATTTGTCGGTCATGGGGTTCATTAGATAAAAATTATCGCACAAGGCCAGTATTAGACCGGTTTTACCCAAGTCTCCAGATATATTTTACTGCCCATCGTCCTGCTCGGTATGAACACCATGCAACCCAATCCCAATGCCCTCTCCTCTCTTCTGGCCGTCCTGCTCGCCATGTTGTCGATCACCCTCGGCGCCTCCCTAGCCAAATCCCTGTTTCCCCTGCTCGGAGCCGCAGGCACGACCCTGTTCCGGCTGGGGTGCGCCGCCCTCCTTCTCTCCCTGGTGTTTCGCATCTGGCGTGCCCCCCTCGACCGACGCACCCTGCTGGGCGCCATCCCCTACGGCCTGTCGCTTGGGGCCATGAACCTGCTCTTCTATCTCGCCATCGCACGCATTCCCCTCGGCGTTGCCCTGGCCATCGAGTTCATCGGCCCCCTGACGGTGGCCCTGCTCTCCTCACGCCACCGGGCAGACTTCATCTGGCTGATACTGGCCATCGCCGGGCTGCTGCTGCTCTTGCCCCTGCGGGCAACACAGCAGGCCATCGATCCCCTGGGTGCAGCACTGGCTCTCGGGGCTGGCCTCTTCTGGGGGCTCTATATGCTCACCGGAAAGCGGGCAGGAGCCTTGCTGGGCTCACAGGCTCCGGCGCTGGGCATGTGGGTGGGCACCCTGCTGGTATTGCCCTTCGGGCTGGAGGGTGCGATCGAGGCGTCATTCACCGTCCCCGTGATCCTCACCATCATCGGGGTGGGGCTGCTCTCGAGCGCCATCCCCTACTCTCTCGAGATGTTTGCCCTGCGCCGCCTTCCCCTCAAGAGCTACGGCATTCTCACCAGCGGTGAACCGGCCATGGGAGCCTTGATGGGACTGGTATGGCTGGGCGAACAATTGCCCCCGTCCCAATGGCTCGGGATAACCGCCATCATCGCCGCCTCCATGGGCACCACCTGGCAGGCGGGTCGTCGACAAGCCGGCTCCGCCTGAACCAAAAAAATCGGGGCCGGCGATGACCGGCCCCGGGGATGGTACGAGCGCGTCAGGACGAGTAGTCGTAACAGCGTTTGAGCTCGCCGAAGTCATAGAAGAAGCTGCCCACAGCAATGGGGGCGCAACCTGCCTTGAAGGCGAGCTCCTTCTCGTTGTAAAGCATCTTCACCAGCACCCGGCCGGCCTCGTTGCGGTAGACATCCCACTGGATGTTGGCCGCATAGGGAGAGACCCAGCCGCCACGCCATTCGTTGTTTTCCTGGCTCATCAGCACGCCGGGCTGGGCGCTCTGGCGGCTCCCTTCCAGCTTCATCAGGGCCGCCAGCGGGATCAGGGTCTCCGCATGGGCGAAGCGCAGCTTGGCGACATGCTCACCCGCCTCTTCCACCACCTGGGTCTGAACCTCGTTGAAGAGGCCGTCAAGCAGGGGCTGGGCCACGGCGTAGGTGGCGCTCTGGCTGGCAAGACTCGGCCCCTTCTCATAGAAGTCCTCGGCATCGGAAAGGTAGGAGAACCAGGCAGACTCCTCTGGCGTGATGAACTGCTCGAGATCCCAGGACCCGCCTTGTGCCTGCGCCTCCCGGATCATCCCCGGGCCGATGATGAAGAGGTTGTAGAGCATGAGGGCGGCGTCCACCTCGTCGCGCACATGGGTCTTGCCGCCGTCTTCCGGATTCACCGCCACGTAATCCACCCCGGCGGCCAGCTCGTCGACGAAGGCCTTGCTGTAGAGACGCTCGAGCATCTCGCGGGCCATCACCCGGGTCCTGGGCAGGGCCTTGAGCGCATCGAGGGCCTCGGTCAGCTCGGGAGCGGGAGCCACCCCGTTGTCTTCGTCCCCGACAAAGGCCTGATAGGCCTGGAAGGTGGGCAGATACCGGGTGTACTCCCCCTGCGGCTCGGTCTTGTGGAAGTAGAGCTCGAACTTGTTGCGCAGCCCCTTGTCGATCTCGGAAGGGTTCTCCTGGCTTACGTAACAGTCGGGGCTGTCTGTCACCAGAGAGACCCGTTTGGCCAGGCTCTGCATGAAGAAGTAGGCGCTTTCGTTGGCGCGATCCTTGCCCGATGTCTCGACCTTGAGGCAGAGGGGAGTCGATTCAGCGGTCAGCAGGATGGGCAGCCGTTCGGCGAGCCGGGTCGCCAGGTTGGCGTGCTCCTCCTTGCCGAGCGCACTCAGCAGGCCATAGCCGAGGGTCTGGTTGGCGGCCGTGACGGCGTCCACCTTGGCGCCGAGCCGTTGGCCCAGCTCGGTCAAGGCCCCCTGTCTCGCGGCCTCCTCCCACACCAGCTTGGTCAGCACGTCGTATTTGGGGCTGGACAGCGAGCGGGAGCCGTGGCGTGCCACCAGTTCGGTGAAGACGGGACTAAAGCCTTCAGGGGCAACCTCATAGCTGTTCATTGCCTGACGGGCGGCATAGACCGCCTTGGTGCTGTATTGATAGTCGCCGACGGCGGGCGAGGAGGAGTCATTGCCCGAATGGCAGCCGCTCAGCAGGGTGGCCGCCACGCAGGCGGCAAGGGAGGAAACGCGAAACATAGTCATCCTTGAACAAGTGTGAAAATGAAGCCGCACAGTACGCACCGGATGTGACAATCCGGTGTCAGGTCTGGGACATGCACCTCTCTCCGGAAGGGTGACCCCCCTCCAACCTGCCTGCTTCCTCCCCACAAAACATCATTCACATTTTTTGAACGTGTAGGCCAGTTTATCTCGCTAACAATGACCGGGTGAGGCGCTTAATATTCACACATCGCTTAGGCAGGAGCGCCAAGCCGCAAAACAACTGGTCGTTCATGGCAGCCCCCCATACACATGGGTGACAAACATCCGTGACAAAACAACACACCATTTGAATGACCTCTTGCAAGGATGCATTGATGCAGTCCTGTCAGGCCTTGCCAATGACATAAAAACCAAGAGAGTGAATGAACATGAAAAACGTGATCAAGATGCTGGCCGTTGCAGGCCTGATGAGCGCCGGTGTTGCCCAGGCTTCCGTCCCCGCCGACTTCAACGCCACCCCGGGTGTGCTGTTCGTGAACTGGCATGCCAGCGCCGCCATGGCCGGCAAGGCCAACCCCATGCTGGAGGTGCGCGATGAATCCGGTGATCTGGTGGCCTCCGTCCACGCCAACCTGATGGGTACCCAACAGGTACAGATCCCGAGCCGCGCCCAGGGCAACCTGACCGTCAGCCTCGGCGATCAGAGCAGCGATTACCGCATCCCGTTCGGCATCGGCAGCGGCAATCCCCGCTGATCAACGCAGACGACGTCCCTCCCGGGTCTGGCAAAGACACGCCGACCAGGTGAGAGATCAACGACAAGGGCGCCATCAAGGCGCCCTTGTCGTCGTTGCCGTCGGCATACACGGCTACTGGGTGAAGACGGGACCGAAGCCGGATCCCCACAGGATGGCCGTGGCAGCCAGCACGCAGACCAGCAGCACCAAACCGACCGTCACCACTGAGCTGGCGTAGATGAATCCCTGCTCCTTGGTGATGTGCATCAGGATGGGCACGCCGATATAGAGCAGGTAGACGGAATAGGTCAGCCCGACCAAACCGATGAGCATCACGAACCAGAGATGCGGGAAGAAAGCGGAGAAGCCCACCATGAAGAGTGGCGTGGAGGTGTAGGCCGCCAGCTCCAGCGAGGTCGTGTAGCTGGGATCCGAGCCGAAGGTATGCCCCATCCAGTGCACCAGATAGGAGAGTGCCAGCACGCCGATGATGAGGGTCACGTACATGGCGACCGACAGCTTGAATGCACTGTTGGCGGTCAGGGTGATGGGATCGCCGACCCCGATGCTCCAGCCGATGTGAACGGCGGAATAGTAGGCGCAGATGGGAGGGATAAGGGCCACGAGCAGGATGTGGGTCAGACTGTTTCTGAAGCTGTCGTGCCGCTCGTCTATGGTATGCCATTCGGTGTGGGGATGGGCATACAATCCCCATAAGTGATTCAATATCATAGCGTTATTCCTTCTCTACATCGGTGGTTGGCGGATCGATACCGGGCTTTCTCCTCTGATTGCGTCATGTCCGGGCGCTGGTGGCGCCATCGCTTGTCATGGCATGCGATGACTTTAAATAAAGTCGCTCCACCGCCGCTGCGTCAAGCAAGGTCGCCGGGACAGCCGGGAGGGATGGGAAGACAGCAGGAGGGCACCGGAGGCGGGCACTGATGGCACCCGCCGTCGGCGCTCCCGTCAATACTGCTTGGTTTTAGAGGCAAAACCCGCGAGGAAGAGACCGGTCAGGAACATGCCGCAGAAGGCTTCGATGGCCGACAGCAGTTGCAGCGGCGAGGAGGTCTGGGAGATGTCCCCATAACCCAGGGTCACGAAGGTGACGATGCTGAAATAGAGGGAGCGCCCCAGATGGCCGTGGGTTGCAGACTCCGGTGCCAGGAAATAGGTCAGGGTCGCCAGCAGGATCACCCCCATCGACATCAGCAGGCTTCTGATGGGACGCTCCCCAAACCCCCAGGTGATGAAGCTGATGAACTTGCCCGCGTACTTGAGATAGCACAACAGGGAGAGCCAGCACTTCGTCATCGGACCGCTGCGCAACCAGCGCTCCCGGAACAGCTCCCGCGGGCTCGCCAGGGACTTCATCTCGTGCAGCTTCTCCTTGTAGTAGCACTCGCCGGCGTCGACGGTGTCACCCACGCTGGAGAAGAGACGCTTGGCATTGCGATAGAGTTTGCTCGCCTCGTTGTGGTCGATCCGCCCATTGTCGTTGTAGACCACCTCCACCTTGTCCAGGTTGGTGTGCTCCATGGTGGCATCGAAGTTCTTGGCGCTGACGCTGAAGTTTTTCAGCACCGCCCGGGAGGAGTGGAAGCGGATCTCCTCGCACTCTATGGTGAAGTCCTGAAAGACCCCGTCCTCCAGCGCCAGCTCCCGCTTCTTGGCCCAGGCCCTGTGGTCCCACAGCAGGGAGTCGAACAGATCGAGCCCGATCACCCCGCCATTGACCCTGACCCCCTTGGCCGAGCAGTGCCACAGATAAACCTTGGAGTTGTTGACGGCCCCATCGAGAGAGAGCTCGTCGAGACAGGTAAAATCGAGCAACCGGCCGGAGATGATGGGGCTTTTGAGGGTAACACCGCCGATGTTGAGCAAACGATGCTTGCCCAGCACCTGGGCCTCCCCCTTGTTGTTCTCCGAGACCGAAAGCAGGCTTTGCACCCGTTTCACCTCGTCATTGCCATGTTTTCCCGCCAGCCACATGCTGTAAGGCTCGAAACGGGTCTCCGAGCGGATGAGGCCGCTCTTGCGCAGGGATTCCAGTGCACTCGAGGCGCTCTCATACAGGCGGACCTTGTCGTCGCTCATGTAGACACAAAGGCTCAGCACGCAGCGGGAGCTGATGAAGCGGGCGATGCCGATCTGGAAGATCACGCTTTTTTCTATCTTCTGCTCCGCCATCCAGTCGTCGAAATGGGGCAGCGACGCCACCAGCAGCGCCCAGATACGGGGATAATCGTTCTCACGCCGTCACTCGTTGAATTGCTCGGGGGAAAGCAGCCAAAGCTCTGTTGCATTCATAGATGACCTCAGTAATGGAGTTGTTCTCGTCGGTGATTCTCTGTCAAGTGCAACCAATAGAAGCGAGCTTACAACAGCAACGAATGGCCCCTAAGAATCAGGAGAAAAAAAGTTAACCATTTGAAAAAAATGCATAAATGCTTTCTCACACACCAAAAAATGAACGCTCAGAGATAAAAAAAACTCCCGACCGGGAGCTTTTTCTATGGGCAGTACGCGATGGCGTTACGCCTCCAGGCTGATGCCGATGTTGGAGACGCCGTCCTGGGCCGCGAAGGCGCGGATGGCAAGGATGCGATCGCTGTCCCGTTCATGGGCCACCCGTTTGAGCAGTTCGACCTGGAACTCCAGCTCGGCCTCCATGTACTCGTGCTCATAGAGCTCCTCATCGCTGAGATCCCGCTCTTCCAGCATCTCTATGAAGCCGGCGACCGTGCCGACAGACGCATGGCTGGCGTCGTTGGCCTCTTCCCCCACCCGGCAGATCACCGAGTTGTAGGCACAACCCAGCGCCACGCAGGCGTCCAGTGCCGGATAGGCGCCGTAGGATTCAAACTTGCGGGGATCGGGAATGTAGACTTCAAACGCTTCCAGAATGGCACCAAGATTGACGCGGGATCCCTTGACCGTCAGGTAGTTCCACATCTGATCCAGCGCGTGACGGAATGCCCTCGCATCCCCGAAACCGGAGGCCTGGGTAAAGAGCACATAGTTGGGGTACATGCGCTCTGCCAGCGCCAGGGTATAGACGGTTTGCTGCCAGGGCTGCAGCTCGGCCAGTCGCTTATAAAACTTGTCACCAAACACTGGAGTCGGATCCTTTGCAAAATGTGGGGCAGATTGTAGCCCACGAGGGCCCCGTCTAAAAATGAAAAAGCGCCCTGCTCGACTATCTTGCCCGATCAACTGGGGTAAGATGGAGACAGCATCCCTCTCGCCTTGCCATAAACACGATAAGGAACAAGAGTATGAGCCAACGTACCCTGCTGCTGTTGAGTCAGGACAACAGCCACTATGAACGCCTGCTCAAGGCGGCCCATCTTCCCCATCTGCACATTCTTCGGGCCGACAATCAGGCCGAGGCCGAACAGCTTATCGGTGACGCTCATATCCTGATGGCCGAGCCTGCCCGGGCCAAGCCGCTGCTGGCCAAGGCCGGCAAGCTCAGCTGGCTCCAGTCCACTTATGCCGGGGTCGACGTGCTGCTGGACGCCAGTTGCCGCCGCGACTACCTGCTCACCAATGTCCGCGGCATCTTCGGCCCCTTGATGAGCGAGTATGTGTTCGGCCATCTGCTCAGCCTGACCCGCCAGTTGCCACTCTATCGCGAGCAGCAGCAACAGGGCGTCTGGCAGAGCCATCCCTATCAGGGCTTGAAGGGAAAGACGCTGCTGCTGCTCGGCACCGGCAGCATAGGGCAGCATATCGCCCACACCGGCAAACATTTTGGCATGAGGGTGCTCGGCATCAGCCACAGTGGCCGTGAGCGTGCCGGGTTCGATCAGGTGTACCAATTGCCGGCACTCAACAAGATGCTGGCCCAGGCCGATGTCATCGTCAGCGTGCTGCCCGCCACCCGCGAGACACGCCATCTCTTCACCGCCGAACGCTTCGGCCACTGCAAACCGGGCGCCATCTTCTTCAACGTCGGCAGGGGCAATGCCGTCCATGAGGGGGATCTGCTGGCGGCACTGCAAGCCGGCAAGCCCGCCATGGCGGTGCTCGATGTGTTCGAGCAGGAACCCCTGCCCGCTGACAGCCCGCTCTGGCACCAGCCCAATCTCATCGTGACGCCCCACAACAGCGCCTACAGCTTCCCGGAAGATGTGGCCCAGATCTTCATCCGCAACTACATCCGCTTCATCGATGGTCAGCAGCTGGACGGCAGGATCGACTTTGACAAGGGTTATTGAAGCCGTTCTGCAATGAAAAGGCCCCGCCAGTTTGCGGGGCCTTTTTCGTCAGGAGGGAGCCGTTCAGCCCGCCTCCATCTCTTTGCGGTAGCTCTTCACCTTGGCGAGGAACTGACGCTTGTCCTTACCGGAGAGCGGCTCCGCCATCGGCAGCTTGATCTTCATGGGATCCACCGGGCGGTTGTTGATGCGCACCTCGTAGTGCAGGTGAGCACCGGTGGAGCGGCCCGTGTTGCCGGAGAGGGCAATCTTGTCACCCATCTTCACCTTCTGACCCGGCTTGACCAGCAGCTTGCTCAGGTGCAGATAACGGGTCATCAGGGTACGGCCGTGCTTGATCACAACATAGGTGCCTGCCAGCGGGTGGCTGGTTGCCTTGAGGACCACACCATCACCGGTCGCCATGATGGGCGTGCCTACCGGCAGGGCAAAGTCGGTCCCCTCATGGGGCCGGACCTGCCCGGTAATGGGATGACGGCGATTCGGGTTGAAACTGGAGCTGACCCGGTAACGGCTGTGAGTCGGATAACGGCGGAAGCCGCGCTCCAGGCTGTTTGCCTGACCGTCATAATAGTTGCCATCTTCCGACAACCAGGCTGACACGGCCTTGCCCTGGCTGAACACCTCGACCCCCAGCAACTGGGTATTGCCCGTACTCTTACCGTCGACCGTCTCCTGACGGACCAGCACCTTGAACTTGTCACCTTTTTTCAAATCCTTGGCGAAGTTGAGGCGCCACTGGAACAGGTTGGCAATCTTCTGGATGTGGTTGGCCGGGATACCGGCATTGCGGGCGCTGACGTAGAAGCTGCCGTTGATGACACCGTCATAGCTCTTCTGCTGCCACTCTACCTCTTCATTGAGCATGTTGGCGCTATAGGTGTCGTCGGTACGCTCCAGCACCAGGGTCTGCTTGATGTTCAGGCGGATCTTCAACTGCTGCAGAATGTTGTCCTGATCGATCAGCAACTCGATGGTCTGACCGGGTTTGAGACGCGCCAGGTTGTTCTTGGCATCCGCATCCAGCACCTTGTAGAGGGTGGTGGTGGACAGCCCCAGGTTGTTGAAGATGGTGGTCAGGTTCTCGCCATTGCGAACCCGGTAATCTTGCCATTGAGGCGTGGCATCCGCCGGGATGTCGTCTTCGGGAGCGGCTGACTCGACCAGCTCGTGATCCGGAATGTCGTTGAAGTCGGTGTTGTCTTCGTTGGTTGCGGTGCCCGTGGTGGCGATCGGCAACTCCAGACGCAGTGGCCGCTCCAGGATGTCACCGGGAGCTGGCAATACGGCTACCGCTGACAGCGTCATGGCCGTGAGCAATAGCATGGCATAGAAATGCTTGCGGGGAACCGGGGGTTCCCAATTGGCAGCCTGGGCTACCAAGGGACGGAGACGTTTCATCCGCTATCCTGTTATTAGATCTAAGGGTGGTGGTTGTGGGTCTGTTTTTATGAGTTTTTATTATGAAAACCGAATATCTGGCTTTTAGACCTAAATACTTACAAAAAGTTCATAGCTCCATGCACGAAACTCACATTTTATGCATAACCTTCCAGCATGGGCAGAAATGATCGTCATTTTCAGCCATTTTTTTCTATTTTTAAGAACCAAGTCCGGTTGTGGTGCTCTCCGGCCCAGAAAATGTTGCAAAAACATCTCCATGGAGTGGGTATGTCATTGGCAAAATTGTTAAATGTAATCATCCTAATCCTCTTCACCATCGGCGCCGCGCTGCTGCTCGTGCTGGAGATCACGACGGTACGACAGTCTATTCTCGACCAGATGTCGGCCAACCTTGAAACCGCCATCACCGCACTGGGGCTGGTGCTGCAGGGCACTCTGCTCAAAGATGACAAGGTCCTTGCCGAGACCATAGTGAACGCCATGTTCGACGGAGGCTTCGTCAACTCCGTCGTTCTGCTGGATCCGGATGGCCAGGTGCTGTTCCAGAAGGTGTTCCACACCGCACAGCAAAATGTTCCAGGCTGGCTCCCCTCAGTTATCGACATGCCACCGGTCAAGATTGAGCAGGAGTTGACCGACGGCTGGCGCATTCTCGGTACCCTCACGCTCGAGGGACACAAGGGTTACGCCTACCAGCATCTGTGGAACGCCATCAGTCGTACCGGACTTGCGCTGCTCGCCGGCCTGCTGGTGTTCAGCCTGGTGATCACCTGGGTGTGCCGCCGCCTGCTGCGCCCCCTCGAACAGATCAGTCTGCAACTGGCCCGGATCCGCAAACGCCAGTTCAGCGGCAACCTGCCAACCCCGTGGCTTCGCGAATTGCAGGAAGTCGTTGTCTCCATCAACCAGCTGGTCTCTGAACGCAAGCGGGACCTGCTGCAACAGCGGCTCAAGATCACCCAGCTTGGCAAGCACGACGCTCTCCCGACCCACCAGAAGCTCGTTGGGCTGGTCGACACCGATGGCAACACCTATCAGCAGCATTTCTTCTCCACTCAGGGGAGTATCAGGCTCTACAGCCGCCTGCTACCCAAGCACCCCCCCACCACGGACAGTTCGCCGGATGAAATTCGGGGGCTGCTCAACAACTGGCTGACCCAGAAGGCGGAAGGGCTCCAGCTGCCTCTCAGCCTGCTCGGCCACCCAGACTGGGCGCAGTTTGCCCCCGTGCTGACCAGCGCTCGTGGCAAGACGCTGGACTGGCGCTGGGATCTGGCGATCTTCCCCCCCCTGGCCGAGGAACGACTGACCGCACTCCAGTCCCAGGGGATTGAGCTGGCATTCAGCAACATCCCGATGAACAACGACAATCTGGCCAGGCTCGACCCCATCAGACCCGTCTTCATCAGTTGCCAGCTCACCCAGTCCCCCCTTTATTGGAACCTGCTCTCCCAATGCCTCCATGCTTCCGGCTACACCTTGCTGGCGGAAGCCGGCGACGTAAGCGATGTGGACATGCTGCGCAGTTGGGGCATCGATGGTTATGCCACTCAGGAGAATGCATCATGAGGATCCCGCTGCTGCTGCTCGCCCTGCTGTGGCAACCGACCCTGCACGCGACCACCATGACCATAGGCACAGGGGGGGAGCAAGGCATCTATTACCAGGTCATCAAGGAGTTCTGCAGACTGGCCAAAAAAAGTGACCCCACGATGCCCTGCAAACTACAGGCCAGCTCCGGGTCCATCGAAAATCTCCGCCAGCTGAAAACGGGAGAGGTACCCTATGCGCTCGTCCAGTCCGACTGGCTCTATCAGGCCAGCCAGGGCACCGGGCCTTTCGCTGCCCAGCCACAACCCGAGCTGAGGGCGCTCTTTGCCACCCACGCCGAACCTTTCACCATAGTGGTGCGAGCCGATGGGGATATCACCACCCTGGAGCAGCTCAAGCTGGCCCCCATCGACATGGGCCTGAAGAGTTCAGGGACTCGTCAAACGGCATTGGCCCTGTTCAATGTTCTGGGCGCAAAGGAGCAGGATCTCGATTTGAAGAGCGTCGCCAATCTCTCCGAAGCGTTGTGCAATAAACAGATCGATGCCTATGGCCTTGTCATGGGTCATCCCAACCGCATCGTGCTGGACACCGCCAAGCGCTGCGCCGTGCGCTTCCTGGCGATCGAGGGGCCCGTAAGGGACCAGCTGCTCAAAGGGGTCAGGTATTACCAGCGCAGCCAGGTGCCGGCACGCATCTACCCGGGCAACCTCAAGGCAACCCCCACCTTCGCCATCGCCGCCACCCTGGTGACCAATGCCGCCACTCCCGATGACGAGGTCTATCGGCTGACCCGGGCCATGCTGAGCCAGCAAACCAGTTTCAACGAACAGACCTATGGCTATGCGAACCTGTTTCACAAGGCGCGCAACAAAATAGGCCCGGTGCTGAGTGTCGAACAGCATCCGGGCGCGGGAAAATATTTCGAGGAGTTGAAGGCGGCGGGCAAGTTATAGCTGGCGACGGGGGGAGCGCAGATGCTCGCTGGAGAACCGGCTCTGCATCGAGGTCCACTGGGCCAGGCGATCGGCACTCCCCGCCAGGGTTCCCTCGCGGCGGGATTTCATGATCCAGATGCTTTTGGCATCGAAACTGTAAACCGGCTGCAGATCATTGCGCTTGCTCCCCGGCAGGATGCGGCCATTGATGTTGTCCAGCACCAGGGGATCTGACTTGATGGTCGGGAAGTACAACGTCACCATGTGGAACTGGTTGTAACGAATTGCCTTCACATAGGCCAGCCGCAGCTTCTTCTCGTCGACCCCCAGCTCCATCAGGGTGTAGTACTTGGCGATGCTGTAGTCCTCGCAATCCCCACCTCTCGCCCCGATGAACTCCAGCGGATTGGCCCAATAATCATCATCCCCCCACAGTCTGGGATCCTCGCTGTAGGTCAGGTTGTTGAAGTAGTTGTTCACCAGCTCCAGCTTCTGCTGGTCCGTCGTTCCGGCCCTTGGCGTCAGCAGACGAGAGAAGGCCTCGGACCGCTGGATCGCTCTCGCGCCATAGACCGCCTGCATTTTTGCCCTGAGTTCCGGGCTGGCGATGTGTTCGGAAAGACCGGATGCCTGTATGCCGGATCCCAGCAGGGTCAGCGTGCAGGCAGAGACGAGCAACCATTTCATGACTGACACTCCATATCAGATGCTGGAGGTCAGTATAGTTGGCCGCGTCGCCTCTATCGTCAATGTTGGGCAAGGCTTAGCGGCACTGGGCGAAGGCGTCCGCCAACTGCTGCATGAATTGCGGATAACCGTCCGGACCGAGCGGCACCTGCTCGCCGACTTCGTCCAGCAGCAGCACCTTGGCCCCGGTATTGCGGGCGACCGACTCGATCACTGCCGGGGAGAACTGCGGCTCGGCGTAGATGCAGCTCGCCTTTTTCTCTTCCAGCGCCTTGCGGATGTCAATCAGCGTCTTGGCTCCCGGGCGACGCTCCGGGCTCACGGTGAAGTGTCCCTTGGAGCTCATGCCGTAGTGGCGCTCCCAGTATCCATAGGCTTCGTGGAACACGAAGTAGCCCTTCTGATCCACCGCCTTCATCTGCACGGCGATCACCTTGTCCAGGGCGTCAACCTTGCCCTCGAAGGCCGCGAGATTGGCGGCATAGCGCGCCTGGTTGGCAGGATCCAGCTTGCCCAGTTCGGTCGCGATCGCCTTGGCAATCACCTTGGCCTGGGTTGGACCCAGCCAGATGTGGGGATCCACCCCTTCGTGGTGGTGCCCTTCATGGCTCTCGTCGTGCGCGCCGTGGTCGTGGGCGGCATGGTCATGATCCTTGTCATCATGGTGATGCTCGTCATGCTCGCCCTGGGTCGCATAGTTGTACAGCGGCATGCCGGGAACCTGGGTCAGGGTCAATACATGAGGATGCCGGGCAAGGGGTTTGGCCATGAAGCCTTCCAGCTCGGGACCGACCCACACAACCAGATCGGCCTCGTTGATGCTGCGAATATCGGAAGGGCGCAGGGAAAAATCGTGGGGCGACGCGCCGGTGGGCAGCAGCACCCCGGGCTCGCTCACGCCATCGGTGATCGCCGCCGCGATGAAGCCCAGGGGTTTGATGGTGGTCAGCACCTCGAGGGCACGGACAGGCAGACTCACCGCCATCAGGGCAGTGATCAGAGCAAGAATTCGCATAGAGGTCTCGTCAGGGTGTGTGTGTGTGATAATATAACAAACCAACGTCGCTGTTATATTATAACTCTCACAGGCTGTAAACCCCGGAGCTGTCATGACCCAACTGGTGGAGCTGAAAGAGGTCTGTCTCTCATTTGACGGACGACTCGTGCTCGACAAGGTCTCCTTTACCCTGAACAAAGGCAAAATCACCACCCTGGTCGGCCCCAACGGGGCGGGCAAGAGCACCCTGAGCAAGCTGGTGCTGGGCTTGCTCAGCCCAGATTCGGGGGACATCGTTCGCCGCCGCGATCTACGGGTCGGCTATGTACCCCAGCGCCTCTATCTGGACCCCACCCTCCCCCTGACGGTGCGCCGCTTCCTGCAACTTGGCAAGAACAGCCGCCTCTCCATCGAGGAGGCGCTCAATCGGGTCGGTGCCCAGGATCTGCTGGACAACCGGATGCAAAAGCTCTCCGGTGGCGAGATGCAGCGGGTGCTGCTGGCCCGCGCCCTGCTGGTCAAACCCGAGCTGCTGGTGCTGGACGAACCGGTGCAAGGGGTAGATATCACGGGCCAGATCGAGCTCTATGCCCTCATCAGCCAGCTGGCCGCCGAGTTCCACTGCGCCGTGCTGATGGTCTCCCACGATCTGCACCTGGTGATGGCCAGCACTCACGAGGTGATCTGCCTCAATCGCCACGTCTGCTGCCACGGCGAGCCACAGAGCGTGGCCCGCCACCCGGAATTTGCCCGCCTGTTCGGGCGGCCGGAGCGGGAGGTGCTGGCGGTCTATACCCACCATCACCACTGCGATGGCGAACACCATCATCATGAACCGCAGGCTCCCGTCATCCGCCTGCCCTCTCGCAACAACTAGGATCTTCACGTGGACAGCTTTCTGTTATACGCCCTCGCGGCCGGCCTCGGCATCGCCCTGCTGGCCGGCCCCCTCGGCAGCTTCGTGGTGTGGCGCAAGATGGCCTATTTTGGCGACACCCTCTCCCACGCCTGCCTGTTCGGCATAGCGCTCGGCATCCTGCTGCAGGTGGACCTCACCCTGGCGGTGGTGGTCTGCTGCCTCGCCATGGCCATGCTGCTGGTGATCATGAGCCGCAACCAGCAGGTGGCCACCGACACCCTGCTCGGCATCCTGGCCCACAGCGCCCTGTCGCTCGGCCTGGTGACCCTGAGCTTCATGGACAACGTGCGGGTGGATCTGATGGCCTACCTGTTCGGCGACCTGCTCTCGGTACAGCCCATGGATCTGCTCTGGATCTACGGCGGCGGCGCCCTGGTGCTGCTCACCCTGTGGCGGCTCTGGGATCCCCTGCTCTCCATGACCATCTCGGAAGAGTTGGCGCGGGTAGAGGGGGTGCGGGTCGAGGTGCTGCGCTGCGTGCTGATGCTGTTGATCGGATTGGTGATCGCCGTGGCGATGAAGTTCGTCGGCGCGCTCATCATCACCTCCCTGCTGATCATCCCCGCCGCCACCGCCCGCCGCTTCAGCCAGACCCCGGAGCAGATGGCCGGTTTTGCGGCCCTCATCGGCTGCCTCGCCGTACTCGGCGGGCTGACCCTCTCCTGGTATCAGGACACCCCGGCGGGTCCATCTGTGGTGGTTTGCGCCACCACCTTGTTTGTACTGAGCCAGTTCAAGCGAACGTGAAGATCGATGGCGCTGGTCTCGCCAGCGCCATCAGCCCCCGCAATCCAGGCCAGTCCGTCGTGGTCTGCGCCGCCAGCCTCTTCGTACCAAGTCGGTTCAGACGCGCCTGAGGGGCTCGTTTTCCCCGGGCCTCAGGCTCGCCTGCGACTCCTGCCACAGCCACTGGCGCAGCCGGCTGATGGCGGGTTCATGGGCGCGCGAGCGCTTGCAGACGAAATAGAAGTTGTCGCCGGTCTCGAGGGCGTGCAACGGCAGCCGCACCAGGCGAGGGTCCTCCGGCTGCAGCATGTAGTCGTTGATGAGCGCCATCCCCTGGTCCCAGTTCGCCGCCTCCAGCGCCAGCAGGATATGGCTGAAATGGTGCACCCTCGCCTCGGGGGGAATGGTCAGGCCCCCCACCTCGGCCCAGCGCCGCCAGTCCTCTCCCTTCTCCTTGTAGATCGCCTGGATGGAGAGCAGCGGCAACTGCCACAGGGTCGCGGGCCACTCCCCCTCCACCTGCTGCCACAGGCGCCGGCTGCAGACGGGCATCAGCCGCTCCCGATAGAGCAGATCGTGCAGGTACCCGGGCCCCTCGGGGGAGACGGTGATGAAGCCGTCCGCCACCCTGTCGGAGAGCTCGGGGTCTTCCGCCACCATCTCCAGACTGAGATCCAGCTCGGGATGGAGCTGGCGCAGCCCGGCCAGGCGGGGGATCAGCCACTTCACCGCAAAGGAGCTGTAGACAGCTAGCCGCACCCGCATCTCGCCGCCGCCGCGCAACTGCTCGCTGCTCTGGGCTATCTGGACCAGCCCGGCGGAGATCCCCTCGAAATAGGTCTCCCCCTGGGGCGTCAGGGAGAGCAGTCGCCCCTGACGCAGTAGCAGCCGCTCCCCGAGGAAATCCTCCAGCAGGCGGATCTGGTGGCTCACCGCGCTCTGGCTGACGTTGAGCTCCAGGGCCGCGCGGGAAAAGCTCAGCAGACGGGCAACCACTTCGAAGTATTGAACGGCACGCAGGGGGGGCAGCTTCATTATCCAAAATTCTCATGCATGGTGACTTTTTATCATTTTACTGGATAACGGCACGCGGGCTACCCTTCCCTCATCAAACATGGGAGGTGGTATGAATGCAGTGGGGATCGGCATCCTTTATCTGGTGCTGGGCAATATGGTGGCGGTCTTTTCCGACGCCCTGGTCAAGGTGCTGGAGCCGGACCAGCCGGTGTTCCAGTTCGTCTTCTTCCGCCAGCTCTCCGCCGCCATCCTGCTGGCCCCCTGGCTGCTCTGGTCATGGCGTCGCAACCCGCCGGTGGCGCTCAAGTGGCACCTGCTGCGAGCCCATATCTGGGCCGTCGGCGTCTGCCTGATGGTGATCGCCCTCACCCGGTTGCCGCTCGCCACCGCCAACGCCCTCTTCTATGCGGCGCCGCTGATGATGGTGCCGCTGGCGGTGTGGCTGGCGGGGGAAGCAATCTCGCGCCAGAAGGTGCTGACCGCCTTCATCGGCTTTGTCGGGGTGCTGATCGTGCTGCGCCCCACCGAGGTGAACTGGGCCGCCCTTGCGGCCCTGGGGGTGGCGCTCTCCCTGGCGGTCAACAATCTGCTGATCAAGCGGATCCCGCTCCAGCAGCCCATCGCCCAGACCCTGTTCTTCACCAATGTGCTGAGCATGCCCTTCATCCTGGCGCTGGCCTGGTGGGAAGGGGGCGACTGGCAGTGGCAGATGTGGTGGCCCGCCTTCGGCTCCTCGGCGCTCATCATGGTCTATGCGGGGCTGTGCGTGATGGCCTATCGCAAGGCGGAGGCGAGCAAGATCGCCTCGGCGGAGTACACCGGGCTGCTGATGGCAGTCGCCATCGGGGTCTGGCTGTTTGACGAGCAGCCGGGGCTGCCGCTGCTGCTGGGGTGCCTGTGCATCATACTGCCGCTGGTCGCCATGGCCCGCAGCAAGCCCAAGCCGCAGGCCGAGCCGGCGCTCTAGCCTGCCGGGTCAAGCAGGGGGGCGACCCTCTGCTGCAGATGGGGGATCACGGCCTGCTCGAACCAGGGATTCTTCCTGAGCCAGAGGGTGTTGCGCGGTGACGGGTGCGGCAGCGGCAACCAGGCCGGGCCATAGTCCGCCCAGTGTCGCACCGTCTCGGTCAGCGACCCTTTCGCCGCCTCCCGCAGGTAGTAAGCCTGTGCATACTGGCCGATCAGCAGGGTCAGCTCGATGTTGGGCAACAGCATCAGCACCTTGTCGTGCCAGGTGGGGGCGCACTCCGGCCTTGGGGGCAGATCCCCCGACTTGCCCCGGCCCGGGTAACAGAGCCCCATGGGCATGATGGCGATGCGGGATTCGTCGTAGAAGACGCTCTTGTCCACCCCGAGCCACTGGCGCAGCCGATCGCCGGAGGGGTCGTCCCAGGGGATGCCGCTGGCGTGTACCCGGGTGCCGGGGGCCTGGCCGATGATGAGCAGACGGGCGCGCTCGTTGCCGCGGATCACCGGCCTTGGGCCGAGCGGCAGGTGGGCCTCGCACAGGCGGCAGGCCCGGATCTGTTCAAACAGGATATCGAGTCGGTTCATGGACCCGATAGTACCAGAGTTTTCTCCCCGCTCCCGCTTGTGAAAGTGGCGGCGGATACTTATCATGCAGCCGCCATTGTTTAGTTTAATAAACGGAGAGAGATGAAGAACTGGATGGGCACCGGCAGCGCGGCCCTCTCATTCGTGCTGTGGGGCATGCTGCCCCTCTATTACCAGTTCATGCCCGAGGTCAACATGTGGGAACTGCTCTCCCACCGGGTGCTCTGGTCCGTGGTGCTGCTGGGAGGCCTCTTTCTGCTGCTCGGCCATCGGGTGCCCTGGGCGGCCCTGCGCGGCGATCCCCGGCAGCTCGGCCTCGTGCTGCTGGCGGGCCCAGTGATGTCCATCAGCTGGTGCATGTTCACCTGGTGCCTGACCACAGGCCAGGTGCTGGCCACCAGCCTCGCCTTCTTCATGACCCCGCTCTTCAACATCGCCTTTGCGGTGCTCTTCCTCAAAGAGAAGCTCACCCCGCAAAAACACCTGGCGGTGGCGCTCGCCCTGGCGGGGCTCGCCTACATGCTCTTCTCCTACGGCCAGCTGCCCTGGTTCTCCCTCGTGATGGGGGCCAACTTCGCCCTCTACGGCCTCATCAAGAAGAAGGTGAGACTGGACGCCGGTACCAGCCTCTATCTGGAGTCCCTGGTGCAGTTGCCCGTCGCCCTTCTCATCATCGTCTGGCTGACCTTGCAGGGCACCAGCCAGTTTATGGCCGGTGACTGGACCGAGCGCCTGCTGCTGATGGGCAGTGCCCCCGCCACCCTGCTGCCGGTGGGGCTTTTCTGCTATGCGGTGGCGCGCACGCCCATGAGCACGGTGGGGCTGTTGCAATACATAGAGCCGAGCCTCGCCTTCCTGCTCGCCCTCTTCTGGTTTGGCGAGATCCCGGATCCGGTGAAATCCGTGGGCTTTACCTTCGTCTGGGCCGGCCTGCTGGTGAGCCTGCTGCCCCTGCACCGGCTTGGGCGCCAGCGGGCCAGGTGGCGTACCTCGTGACTCTCGCCACCACCACTCCCTCCCGCTGGTTTGTCTATCTGGTGCGCACCGGCACCGGGGCACTCTATGCGGGGATCAGCACGGATCCCGAGCGGCGACTGCGTCAGCACCAGAACGGCAAGGGGGCCAGAGCCCTGCGCGGCAAGGGCCCCCTCTCCCTGGTATGGCAGCAGGAGGTCCCCGGCAAACGCGAGGCGCTGCGCCTCGAGTACCGCCTCAAGCAGCAGAGCAAGGCGTTCAAGGAGCGCCTGGTGCACGAGCCGGCGTTGTGGCACGGCTGGAGCCTTTCCTGGCTTGCCACCCCGCACACCGACCCTGTGTCGCCCCCATAAAAAGGGCCACTGCAAGCAGTGGCCAAGGAAGGATGCGAAATCAGGGAGGCTTAACGGTAGGTGTTCGACTGCTTGCGCCTGTTGCTGAGGAGCCAGCACACCACCAGCACCACCAGCAACCAGGGCGCCAGCTTGATGATGAGGGCAAACATGCCGGCCAGGGCGCCAAACAGCACGAAGACCCCGCTCACCAGCAGCATGGCCAGCACGGTGAATCCGGTCAGCGCCATGCCGATCAGCACCAGGATCAAGACGATAAATTCCAGCATGTTGTGCTCCTCACGGGCTTGCACTTGCCGACGGAGCGATCCGGAGATCACCCCAGCCAGCGTTGAAGTTCACGGCGGGGAGGCATGACGAGCCCCCCCACCAGATAGAGCGCCAGGGCCAGCGGCGGCATCAGGATCAGGGCGAGCAGGGCCACCACCCGCACCGTCACTCTGGACACCCCCAGCCCTCTGGCAAGACCGGCGCAGACCCCGGTCAGCTTGCGATGGGCGAGATCCTTGGGCCAGGGTGTCATGTTATGCCTCCACCTTCTGACCCTTGAGCCGGGCCAGCTCCCGCTCAATCTCGTCGTTCAGCTCCAGCTCGCGGAACTGGGCCTCGAGGGACGGATTCTGCCCCAGGGTCGCCGCCTCCAGCTGGGCCTCCAGCTGATCGACCCGGTTCTGGAAGCCGTCGAAGCGGGCCACCAGCTCGTGCATGCGCTGGTTGTCCACCTGGGCACGGGCGCGGATGCGGCTGTGGGCGGTCTGCTCGCGCAGGGTCAGCATCTTCTGCTTCTCCCGCGCCTCGGTCAGCTTGGCCGCCAGTCGCTCGCTGTCGGCGGTGAGCTGGGCCAGCACTTCGGCCACCCGCGCCTTGTCCTCTTCCAGCCGCTCGCACTGCTTCATCTCCGCCAGCTTCTCGGTGAGGGCGGCACGGGCCAGATCTTCGCGGCCCTTCTGGATGGCGAGTTCGGCCTTGGCTGCCCACTCCTGGATCTGGTTGCGCAGCGCCTGCTGATGGCGCTCCAACTGTTTCTGTTCGGCGATGATGCGGGCGGCCTGGGTTCTCATCTCGACCTGGACCTGCTCCATCTCCTCGATCATCAGCCGCAGCATCTTCTCCGGCTCTTCGCTCTTGTCGAGCAGGCTGTGCAGGTTGGCATTGATCACGTCGGTCAGGCGGCTGAATACGCTCATGGTCTGGCTCCTTGTTGATGGGGTGTCACTCTCTTCCCATGACATTACAAGAGCCGTGCCAGAATATTTTTTCCTTTATTTACAATTAGATGAAAGTTAACGATGGATGTCCATTGGATACAACGTGGTGAAAAAAACCAACAAGATGGTGATTTTCACCAATAAAAAAGGGAGCCAGCGGCTCCCTCTCTTCTCTGCAACCGGGCTCAGGCCGCCGGCCGATGGCCGAGCTTGCCATCCAGCTCCGCCAGCTTGGCTTCCATCTTCTCCCGGCAGGTGTCGGAGAGCTCGCGGATGCCGGCGGCGCCGTGCTCCTTGCTGCACACCGGGGCCATCACCTCCAGCAGCACCTCGCCGTTGTCCCAGCGGTTGAGATCGACCTGACCGAAGTAGCTGGAGCAGACGATGGGCACCACGGGCACCTCGGCCTGGACGGCAGTGTGGAAGGCCCCCGCCTTGAACGGCAGCAGACCACGCCCCTGGGAGCGGGTCCCCTCCGGGAACATCCAGATGGAGGTGCCGCGATGCTTGATGCGATTCACCACCTGGCCGATGGTGCCGATGGCGCGGGAGCGGTTGGAGCGGTCGATCAGCACGTTGCCGGAGAGCCAGAAGATGAGACCGAAGAAGGGGAGCCACAGCAGGCTCTTCTTGCCCACCGCCACCACGCCGGGCTGCACGGCACCGGTCACGGTGAAGATGTCGTAGTTGCTCTGGTGATTGCAGACATAGACCGCCGGTCCCACCGATTTGACCTCGTCGGCCACCGTCACCCGGACCTTGAGGCCGATCAGCGGGCAGACAGCATGATACATGCGGGCGAAGACATAGACATTGTTCGGGTGGCGCGGGCGCACCAGACAAAGCAACAGGCCGAACAGGAACCAGAAGACGAGCAGCAGTGCCAGCAGCAGCACACGGGCAAGTTTGAGCATCGAACACCTCGGAATTTGACTCGGCGCAGTATACTGGTCCCCCTTTTAGCGAACAAGCGTTCGCCAGACAGAACCGACCAGCCCCGGACGTCACCGACCACCCCGGCTTGCCCCACCCGCCATTGCCCGCTAGGATGTGGCCATCTTGATGAACGGGGCGAGCATGATTTTGCAACAACGCGCGGCGACACGACTCCTGCTGCTGGTCTGCCTGCTGGTGCTCAATTGCGCGGCCCAGCCGCTGGCCCCCCTCGCCCTGCTCGATCACGCCGTGAGTTGCCAGACCCTGCCCCAGTTCGCCTCAGCCGACGACCAGGCTGACAAGGGCACGCCCGCCAGTGTGCAGCCCAACAGCTGCCAGCTCAACGGCAAGTGGCTGAGCGCCGCCAGTCTGCTGTGCGTGGAGCAACTCTTCTTCGCCATCGCCTTCGTGATTGCCCTGCTGGTGCCCCTGTCACGGCGCGCGCCGGCACTGCCTCCCCCCATCAATGTCTCGCCGCCGGAGCGGCGACTGCACCTCACCCTCTGCATCTGGCGGGAATGAGTTCAGCCGCGCTTCTTCAGCCTGCTGTCACTCATTTTTTGCGAGACCCAACACATGTCGAATCTCTTCAAGGCGGCCCTGCTACTGGGCAGCCTGCTGTGGCAATCCAGCGGATTGACCAGCGATACGGGGTGGCTCACCCGCCCCCAGAACAGTCACGCCAAGGTCAGGCTGCAAGCCGACCGCAGCGTCCCGGATCAAACCCGCATCCTGCTCGATGTCCAGCTGGCGTCAGGCTGGAAGACCTACTGGCACAGCCCGGGTGAAGGGGGCATAGCGCCCCAGATACTGTGGGATGAGCCGGTCGGCGACTTCCAGTGGCACTGGCCCACGCCGCGCCCCTTCGAGGTGGCCGGGCTCAACACCCAGGGCTATCAGGAGCAGGTACGCTTCCCCCTGAGCCTGGGCTACCCGGCCGGGCAGCCGCTCAAGGGCACCTTGCGCCTCTCCACCTGCAGCAATGTCTGCATCCTGACCGACTACCCCTTCACCCTGGCGGCGGATGGGCAGGCGCCGGCCGGTTTCGACTTCGCCTGGGCCCGGGCCATGAGCACCCTGCCACAGACGCTGCCCGCCGACACCCGGGTCGAGCTCGGCTACCAGCACAACCAGCTGCAACTGCGGGCCGAGCGGGTCGAGGGGTGGCAGGCGCCTGCGCTCTTCCTCGATGCGCTGGAGGGGGCCGAGTTCGGCAAGCCCGCGCTCGAGGTAAGCGGCAACACCCTGATTGCCCGGGTGCCGGTCAGCGATGGCTGGCAGGGGGATGCCCCAGACTTGCGCGGTCAATCCCTCGGCCTGCTGCTCGGTAGCGGCGAGCAGGCCTGGCAGACCCGCGCCACCATCGCCGATCCCCTCGCCCTGCCGGCCCCGGAGCAGCCACTTCTCTGGCTGCTGGGGGCAGCACTGCTCGGCGGTCTCATCCTCAACCTGATGCCCTGCGTGCTGCCGGTGCTGGCTCTGAAACTCGGCACCGTGCTGCAGCAGCAAGAGAGCGAACAAGGAGGCGTGCGCAAGCAGTTCCTCGCCGCCAGCGCCGGGATAATCACCTCCTTCTGGGTGCTGGCGGCCATGAGCAGCCTGCTGCGCGCCACACAAGGGGCGGTCGGCTGGGGGATCCAGTTCCAGAGCGCCGGTTTCATCGGCTTCATGGTGCTGGTCACCCTGCTGTTTTGCGCCAACCTGCTGGGCTTGTTCGAGATAAGGTTGCCCAGCAGTCTCAGCACTCGCCTCGCCACCCGCGGCGGCGAGGGGCTCGGTGGCCACTTCCTGCAAGGGAGTTTCGCCACCCTGCTCGCGACCCCCTGCTCGGCCCCCTTCCTCGGCACCGCGGTGGCCTTTGCCCTGGCGGCGCCGCTCGGCCAGCTCTGGCTCATATTCACGGCCCTCGGCATTGGCATGAGCCTGCCCTGGCTGCTGGTGGCGGCCCTGCCGCGCCTCGCCCTCTGGCTGCCCAAACCGGGGCGCTGGATGGGGCAACTGCGCATCCTGCTCGGGCTGATGATGCTGGGCTCCAGCCTCTGGCTGGCGAGCCTGCTCGGCAACCATCTGGGCAGCACGGCCACCGGCTGGCTGATGGCCGCCATGGTGCTGGCGCTGCTGATGGGCATCCTCTGGCGTTATGGCCTGCGCGGCTTCACGCTGGCCCTCTCCCTCTCGGCACTCATCGGCGGCGCCCTGCTGCTGGGGGGCGCCCTCACGGTGAAAGGGGGTGGCAGCGTCGATCGCATCGCCTGGCAGCCGCTCTCCGAACAGGCCATCGCCGACGCCCTGGCCCAGAACAAGCGGGTCTTCGTGGATGTCACCGCCGACTGGTGCGTCACCTGCAAGGCCAACAAATACAACGTGCTGCTGCGTGACGAGGTGCAGCGCGCCCTGTCGGCCCCGGACGTGATGGCCCTTCGCGGCGACTGGAGCCGGCCGAGCGATGCCATCTCCGCCTTCCTGCGCCAGCGTGGCGCAGCCGCCGTTCCCTTCAACCAGATCTACGGGCCCGGCCTGCCGGAAGGGGAGGTCCTCTCTCCCCTGCTGGACAAGGCCGACTTGCTCGACAGCTTGCACAAGGCCGGCCTCGTTCAGGCCGATGCCACCCATTTCTAAGGAGAATGCCATGAGACTGCGAACCCTGACCCTCTGCACCGCCCTGGTCGCCGCCACCCCGGGCACCCCCACGCTGCACGCCGCCCCCTTCACCCCGGAGCAGGAGGCCCGCATCAAGGAGCTCATTCGCGAGACCCTGATCGCCAACCCCGGGATCCTCGACGAGGCAGCCGAATCCTGGGAGAAACAGAACGCCGCGACCCAGCAGGCCCAGATGGGTGACTTCATCAAGGGCAACCAGGATGTGCTGTTCAACAGCCCCACCAGCCCGCGCCTCGGCGCCAAGCATCCCAAGCTGACCCTGGTGCTGTTCACCGACTACAACTGCCCCTACTGCAAGCAGTTCGACCCGGCGGTCGCCAAGCTGCTCGCGGCCTATCCGGACGATCTGGGGCTGGTGATCAAGTTGCTGCCGTTCAAGGGGCAGACCTCCGCCAAGGCAGCCCAGTACAGCCTGACCCTGTGGCAACAGGATCCTGCCCGCTTCCTCCCCCTGCACGACAAGCTCATGAGCAAGCAGGGGATGCTGACCGAGACGGACATCAACAAGGCGCTGGCCGCCACCGACAACCTGACCCTCAAGCCCGCAGGCAAGGCCACCGAAGAGTTGCGCAACAGCCTGCGCATCGGCACCCTGCTCGGCGTGCAAGGCACCCCGGCGACCCTTATCGGCAACCAGCTGGTACCGGGTGCCATTCCCTATGACGAGCTGGAGCAGCTGGTGAAAGCCGAGCTGGCCAAGCGGAGCTAAGCCATGGCCGAGGATGCAGGCATAAAGGCCCCCCGCTGGCGCCGCTGGGGCAAGGAGGCGCTCTGGCTGCTGCTGATGGCGCTCGTCATCACCACCCTGGTGGATCTGTGGCGCAGCCCCACCCTGCCGACGGGGGCCATGGAGGCCCCCTTCACCCTGCAGGACGGCACCACCACCACTCTGGCCGAGCAGAGCCGCGGCAAGCCCCTGCTGGTTTACTACTGGGCCAGCTGGTGCGGGGTGTGCCGCTTCACCACTCCCACGGTGGAGCAGCTCTGGCAGGAGGGCGAAAATGTGCTGACGGTGGCCCTGCGCTCCGGCAGCGATGAGCCGTTGCGCGCCGGGATGGCGAAGAAGGGGCTGACCTTCCCCACCCACAACGACGAGTCCGGGGATCTGGCCGCCCGCTGGCAGGTGGGGGTGACACCAACCTTCCTCGTCATCAAGGATGGGGCTCTGGTGAGCAGCACCACCGGCTGGAGTAGCGCCTGGGGGCTCAGGTTGCGGCTGCTCTGGGCAAGCTGGTAGTCCCCTTCATGCCAGAGATGCAAAGAGCCCGGTATCGCTACCGGGCTCTTTTTCATCAGAGGGCTGACAACCCGCCCTATTGGGCGGCCTCCATCGCCCGCTTCTCCAGATTGGCCTTGATGTCGAGACGCTCAGACTCCCCGATCACCCCGTCACCGTTTTTGTCCAGGCGAGAGAAGAGCGCCTCCTGCCGCGCCATGAACTGGGCCCTGGTGGTCTCCCGCGACGGCTTGAGCTGGCTCATCCGCTCCGGGACCGGCTTGCCTGCCTGCTGCATCACGCCAGCCAGCTTTGCCAGGTTGGCCTCTTTCTCGGCAACCGACAGCACGCCGTCACCGTTTTTGTCCTGCAAGGCGAAGCGCTGGGCGGCGCGCTCCATGAACTGGGCCCTGGTGACATCCCCCATCAGCGGCGAGACGGGCAATATGTCGCTGGCAGAGGCGGCACTGCCTGCCAGCGCGAGCACGAAAAACGCGGACTTGACCATGGCGATGACTCCTTGTGACGGCAGAATCCGGATGGTTCGGACAAGAGGGGGTCGGGCAACGCCGGGGCCTGCCGCCCCCCTCTGCCAGTGTAGCCCCGCCGCCATCTCGCACCGCCCGCTCTTTTCGTACAGAAAGACCGCACTTTCATGGCAGAGGCGCCGGCTTTCCGTTAAAATCTCCGGTTTTTGCCGAGCCTGGTTTGCCGACGTTGCGCCACCAGGTCGACACAGGATGAATTCCACCATGCCAGTGAGGCAGGATCCGTCATGAACAACTACTTCCGGGTGTTGGGCGTCAAGTCCAACGCCAGTGAAAACGACATCAAAAAAGCCTATCGACGGCTGTCGAACCAGTACCACCCCGACAAGCTGCACGGGGCGAGCGAAGAAGAGAAAGAGCAGGCAGCCGCCCGGCTGCACCAGGTAAAGCAGGCCTATGAAGTGCTGTCCGATCCGAAACAGCGGGCCGCCTTTATCAAGGATTTCAACAACGTCATCGTGACCGATCCCGCTGCTGCCATGCAGGAGATGTGGGACCAGTTCTACCCCTGAGCCACCAGGCAAGAAGAGCGACTATGCAAAAAAAATGGGACCAGGCACGGCTCAAGGCCCTGCAAAGCGATGCCAGCGAGAACATCGAATCCTACCGGGATCAGGACGACCCCAAGGGGCTCGAGCAGTTCACCGACAAGATGAAGGCCCTGCTGCTGGCCGACATGAGCATGCTGGAGTTCATGCCCGAATACCTGCCGCTTGCCCTCTATGGCCGGGTGCAGTTCCCGCCCAAGGCCAAGTCGCAGTGGAACAAGTGGCTCGCCAGCGGCGAGCAGCCCTCTTGGGACGAGTTCAAGGTGAGTGTCGGCTTCAACAATGCCATCCTGCCGCTGGTCAAGGCGGTGCGGGCCCAGAGCGAAGATCAGCTGATGGAAGCCTGCGCCGTGCTGTTCCTGCTGGACAACCCGCTGCCCCGCGGCAGCCACCGCGCTGATGACGATTACGAGCTGCGGGACGAAGAAGAGGAAGACGGGGAAGATGCCGACGCCGACTACCACGGCGGCAGTGACCGCTATGGTGATGACGACGGCGATCAGGATATGTACGACGAAGTCCGTTTCTAATTGGGGCAAGGCATGAGCAACAGTCTGATAGAAATTACCGCCATCGAGATCAAAGAGCTGGCCGTCATCGAGCCGAAGCAGGCCAGCGAGAAGTTCGAGCTGATCGCCAAGACCATGTCTGACGACCAGCTGGCAGAAGTGATTGAAAACATTGATATCGTTACCCTGACCCAGATCAACGGCCAGCACGACATCTCCTTCCCCTCCATCATCTCCGAGCTGATGACCCCGGAGCGGATCCGCGACATAGTCTGCCAGCAGCCCCTCTACTGGGAAGAGGCGATCAAGAACAACGCCGACGAGCTGCAACAGCACACCTTCGACTTCCTCAACTACTTGATCCGCACCCAGGAGAGCGAAGCCAAGCAGCGGGAGATCCTCGAGTGCGTGGCCGAAGATCCGGCCGGTCTCTTCTACCTCGCCATCCCCTTTATCGAGTTCTATCGCGGCGATCGCTATGAAGAGGACGAGGGCTATCGCGACGTGCTGCACGCCGAAGAGGAAGATCTCGAAGAGTCCCTGCGCTACAGCGAGCGCCAGCAGGCCGAAGACAGCCACGACTATGCGCTGGACGACCCGCGCAGCCTCTTGATGCTCATTCGCGAGCTGGCCCCCGAGGTGGAAAAATCCATCAAGTCGCTGCTGCTCAACGAGCACTCCACCTGGGACGGCATCATCAACAAGTTTGCCGCCGAGCTGGTGATGCAGGCCAAAGAGAAGAACAAGGTCGAGGAAGACGAGTACGGCGACGTCGACGACATGTTCAGCTTTCTGGATTAAGGAGCCCATTCATGCAGTTAGTCATTCGCGATGCCAACCAGGGCCCCTTTCTGACCCAGGTGCTGCGCTTTGGCCGCGACAACGAACTCTTGAGTCAGCAGCAGCTCGCCGCCATCAAAGGCAAGGCGGTGCTGATGAGCCTCAAATTCGCCGACAAGTACTACAACAAGTACAAGATGCACCTGCTGGAGCAGGCCGCCCACGACGTCATCGGCGTGGTGAGCCTCGGTCTGCAGGAGCTCTCCCAACGGGATCCGGCCAAGGCACTGGCCCTGTTGCAGGCGCCGGAAGGCCCCATCAAGCCGTTCCAGAAGGGCTGGTCCATGCTCATCACCGTCAGCCCCAAGCAGGCTGGCAACAGCCTCTACGGTGACGTGGATGCGCGCCTGCTGGACAAGATCTCCAGCCCCCCCGATGTGGAGGAGTGGCAAGGGTGGCAGGAGTACGAGAAGGCGCTGACCGAGCACAACAAGAGCCGCCTGATGGCGCTCATCGACCAGCACTTCTTCGCCTGTGAGAGCGACCACCCCACCATGGAGGACAAGCTGGCCGAGGCGCTGCTCTACCGCATCCTCTGCGGCAAGGGCAGCGGTGCAGCCCCCCTCAAGGTGAAGCAGGATCTCAAGCGCAAGCTGGCGCGGGAGATTGAGCTCGACGAGGGCTGGTACGACACCGACTACCTCGCCGCCCAGCTCACCCTGATGCTTAGCGCGCTCCCCGCCGACATGGCCGCCGCCCTGCGACAGGAGCTGAGCCCTGGCTTTGTGCCCAACCTGCTGCATACCCTGGGGTTTGTGCGTCAGTACCAGCAGTTGCAAAAAGAGGACGCCTCGCCGGAGAAGCTCGACAACATGGAGATGCGCGCCGGGATCCGCCACCCCCTGCTCGGCTGGCCCCTCTACCACGACTTCTGATGACGGGCTTTCCCCTTCACTCTGTTCCAACGCCCGGCTTGCCGGGCGTTGTCATTTTTGCAGCTCGCAGATGGCGGCGCCGACCCTATCGGGCAATGGTCCACATGGCGCTTTGCATCCCGGTCTCCCGAAAATCGATCACCACGGGATAGTCGTTGCCACAGCCCGTCACCGTCCAGCGCTCCTGCCAGTGGCGACTGCCCGGCTCCCCCTCGGGAAGTTGCAGCACCACGGGCACGAAGCGCTCCGGCGCGTCACACCCCTTGGTGGCCACCCAGGATGCGACCCCCACCATGGCATCCCGGATCAGCTGCTGATTGGCCAGGGTACCTTCCTGCACGGGTTCACTCGGGCTGACCTCGGCCTGGCACACCAGGGGAAAAAGCAACAGCAGGGCACAGGGTCTCATCACACCTCCAGAGGGGTCAGTCAAAAAGTGGTTCGTTCGGGGCTTTCATCATGACCCGAAACGGCGCCAGACAGAAGAGGCCACCAGGGGGAAGCAGGCGCAGGATCCGGTGCGCGGTGGCGTGCACGCAAGGCGGACTACCTCCTAAGCGTCATTGGCCCACATTTTGTCAGGGATATAATGACTCCCCCATACAAGCCGCCGGGGAACGAGCCGTGAGCAGAAAGCCGGACCGCATGACCGCCATGCAGCAGATCATCGACGCCGTGAAGGCGGAATTTCCGCTCTATCAACCGGATACCTTCAAATGCGGGCCGGACAACACCTGCATCGGCTGCCCCAAGAAGCTGATGGAGCTGGTGGATACGGACCTCTGCTACTGGCAATATCAGATCGATCGCGGCATCCCGCCCAGCTTCGACGAGCTCAACCGCTTCGGCAAGATGTGCAAAAATATCCGCCGGGCCCTGGTGCGCAATGGCCGCATTCCCGCCTGACAAAAAGCAATATGCTGCCTTCATCGGTTTTTTATGATGGTTTTATCCACCAGAATGAATCACCACCTCATTTAATGGCGCAGCACACCTTGTTCACCGCCTACCGTGCTGATGGCCGACGCAGGTTCATTGCCCCAAGGAGCACTATATGACTCAGGAAAGTATCCAGACCCGCTATACGCTGGATCCCGCCCTTGCCAGCGCCACCGAGCTGGAGCAAGCCATCGCCCAGGCCATCGAGGCCAACAAGCAGGACTTCTTCCCCCTGCTGGAGCGGCTGGTGGATGTGGGTGACAGCCGGGTCAAGCTCAGCCAGAAGGATCCCCTGCGGGTGCTGGGGGTGGAACTCGACGAGGCTCGCACCGGCGGCACTGCCCGCCTTGGCTACGAATCCAACTTTTCCGAGAGCTGCCGCCTTATCGACGAATACGACCAGCACCAGACCAGCGTGGCCTTTCACCTCGACGGGGATCAGCTTGTTTTCGATCTTGAGCTGCCCATACAGTGGAATTTCGACAACTAGGGCTACTCCCCCGCCTTCGCTCAGCAACCTGCCCATCACAAAAAAGGAGCCTTGCCGGCTCCTTTTTCACTGATTCACGGCGTTGTTGATCAAATCCGTCGCTGGATGGCCGTTCCCCAACCCGTTGATACCACTCAATTCACTGGCTGGCGAACAGGCATACCAAGCCCTATCAGCTTGTTCATCACCTTCACGCCAGCCAGGATTTCGCCCACCTGGGCGTT
>NZ_JAGKRH010000376.1:0-407 GCF_017939245.1 Aeromonas sp. PrichA-15
CGGTGATGGGCAAACCCATCATCACCTTCCCGCGCAAGAAGAACCGGCAGGGTGTTTACCTGTCGGAGGTCGGCACCGACACCGCCAAGGACGTGATCTACGCCCGCCTGGCCGATGTGCCTGCATCGCTATCCGGGCCGCTGCCTGGTTACCGGCACCACCCTGTCGCCGAGTGGGCAGATGAACACTATTTCAAGGGTCTGACCTGTGAGCGAAAGCGGCTGGAGTTTATCAAGGGCCGCCGCGTCTATCGCTGGGTTAACCCATCCGGCGCCCGCAACGAGCCCACTGACTGCGCGGGTTACTCACTGGCCGCCGTGCGCCTTGGCGTCCAGCACAAAGGCTGGCGCCTGGTCGCCCGGCATCAGCCAACCACTATCAACCACGCCGAGCCGGTATCCCGCCCG
>NZ_JAGKRH010000377.1:0-344 GCF_017939245.1 Aeromonas sp. PrichA-15
GTGACAACCCGCTTTTGCTGCGCTCTGAACATCCAGTCGGCTCCTAATTTGGGATTGAGGTCTATATCGACTTCATCCTCATAAAACACCGGATTATCGGCATCACAGCGGGCCAGCGCGGCGTCGATATTCGCCATTTTTTCCTGATAGGCTGGGTCTTTTATCCGCAAGGTCGGCACGGGCCTGCGCCAGACAATGCCCATACGAGGTAACCATCGGCGGAGCGTGGAGGCTGCCACATTGAGCCCTGTTAACCGATTGATTTTTATAGCCAATAGTTCAGTACACCAACGGCTGCGCTGATAACCAAAATCTTGCGGAGAAAACTGCATGAGCAGCACCAG
>NZ_JAGKRH010000378.1:0-429 GCF_017939245.1 Aeromonas sp. PrichA-15
GATGAAGGGCAGCCCTTCGTAGGTACTTGCCTGTTCCAGTTGTTGTTGCACGGCATCCGCCATGCCGGTCAGTTTCAGGTGTCTCAAGCGGGTCAGCGTTTGTTGGGTCATGGGACGTATCCTCTTTAGTGGAAGCTCTGGGGGCCGCGGATGTTCTCGTGCTCTTGCGGCAGTTCTGGATAACTGAGCGGACTTGCGGACAGTTGGTCGCGGCCACTGGTCAGCACCGACTTGAGCTGCTTGAGCCGCACCAGTCCTTCCCGGTTGGCCAGCTGGCAACAGGCTTCGACTCGTGATGGCGGATACTCCCGGCTAAGACTCAGCAGTCCCAGGCAGAGTCGGTATGCCTGCTCGGCATGGGCTTTCTCTGCCAGCCGTTCGCTAACCCAGCACAAGGTGCCCGGTCCGATGTCGGCAGCCCACTGCTTA
>NZ_JAGKRH010000059.1:0-89621 GCF_017939245.1 Aeromonas sp. PrichA-15
ACGATTGATCTCAGAGCGAGTTTCTTCGACAAGGGTAAGGTGTTCAATCAACGTCATAGCGCGTGCCTCCTGCATGGAGACGCGATTAGATCACAGACGATCTGCCTGTTCAAATTTCATTAACAAAGTGCGATCCCGCCCTGCCCTGTCGGTAGCCTGCGCTCGGGCTGCCGGGCGCATAAATCGCACCGATTTTCTCGTTCGGTATCATCGGCTGACGCTATAGCGACTTTTTGCTTCTGGTCTGCAACAATGAGGTCGACACCCCATAACAACACAACGCCGGGTGTCGGAAGCAAACGGACAGACCAGAAAAGGATATTCTATGACTTCATTCTCCCTGTTGGCCCCCGCCATCGCCCGCGACGTGCTCGATCACGCGCTGGCGCTGGGTGCCGACTTCGCCGAGCTGTTTGTGGAGCGCAAGCGCCGCAGCCAGCTCAGCCTGCTCTCCAGCCAGATAGAGAACATCAGCGGTGGTCTCGACTTCGGTATCGGCGTTCGCCTGTGCTACGGCCACAAGGTGCTCTACGGCTACACCAACCTGGCCGATCGCAACGAGCTCTTGCGTATCGTTACCCTGCTGGCGGCCAAGGACAGGCGTGACCCCGTGGTCACCGCCACTGCCTTTGACTTCACCCGCCTGACCGACCGCAACCCGATCGCTCTGCCGCTGTCGGCCGACAAGCTGCTGGAGCAGAAGATCGCCTACCTGCATGCCATGGACGCTGCGGCCCGCGCCGAGAGCGACAAGGTGAGCCAGTTCTCGGGCAACGTGCTCGGCTGGGAGCAGGAGGTGGAGATCTTCAACAGCGAAGGGGTGCAGGTGAGCGATCGCCGCCACTACAACCGCATCATGGCCCAGACCATCGCCCTGGACGGGGGCGAGCAGAGCGTAGGTTATGAAGCCCCCGGTGCCATGAAGGGATGGGAGCATGCCGAGAGCATCGATCCCCGCGAGCTGGCTCTCACCGCCACCCGCCAGGCACTGGTGAAGCTGGGCGCCGCCCCCTGCCCGAGCGGCAAGCTGCCGGTCATCATGGAGAGCGGCTTTGGCGGCGTCATCTTCCACGAGGCGTGCGGTCACCTGCTGGAGACCACCTCGGTGGCCAAGAAGGCATCCGTGTTCCACGACAAGATGGGCCAGCTCATCGCCAACCCCGCGGTCAGCGCGGTGGACGAGGGCTTGCAGGGCAACGCCTGGGGCTCCATCAACGTCGATGACGAGGGGATGGCGACCCAGCACACCCAGCTCATCAAGGACGGCGTGCTGACCGGCTTCCTGGTGGACAGAATGGGGGCCCTTCGCACCGGCTACGCCCGCACCGGTTCCGGGCGCCGGGAATCCTACAAGTTCGCCCCCGCCTCCCGCATGCGCAACACCTATATCGAACCGGGCAACTACAGCCTTGACGACATGCTGGCAACCGTGGAGCACGGCATCTATGCCAAGCGGATGGGGGGTGGCTCTGTGCAGCCCGGTACCGGCGAGTTCAACTTCAACGTGCAGGAGGCCTACCTCATCGAGGGGGGCAGGATCACCCGGCCCCTCAAGTCGGCCACCCTGATCGGCACCGGCCCGCAGGTATTGAAGGAGATCTCCATGGTGGGGCGCGATCTGGCCCTCTCCGCCGGCATGTGCGGCTCGGTCTCCGGATCAATTCCCGCCTCGGTCGGCCAGCCGCCGCTCAAGGTTGACAGCATTCTGGTCGGAGGGAACGCCTGATGAGCCAGCTCGACATGAACCAACTGCTTGCCCGTCTGCTGGACCAGGTCGCCGATCTGGGTGCCGAGGCAGACGTCATCGCCAATCAGGAGAAGGCCTTCTCCCTCAAGGCCGACAAGGGCGAACTCAGTGAATACAAGGTCACCAGCAGCCAGCAGATCGGCATTCGCCTCATCAAGGAAGGCCGGGTCGGCATCGCCTATTCCGAGTCCCTCGACGCGTCGGCCCTGGACGCCATGGTGCAGGATGCGCTCGATGCGAGCCGCTTCGCCAAGGTGGACCCGGATCAGCGCATCACAGTGCAGCAGAGCAGGCTCATCACCGACTGCACCGAGATACATCAGGCCGACACCACGGCGGTGGAAGAGAAGATCGCCCTGACCCTGCGCCTCGAGTCCGACATGCTGGCCCTGCCGGACGTGACCGGCGCCCCCTACAACGGCTTCTTCGAGGGGGAGAGCCGCCTCTGGCTTGCCAACAGCCAGGGCAGCCTCTGCGAACATCAGGAATTCAGCGTCGGCTGCCACAGCTCCGCTCTCATCGAGCGGGAGGGCCGCCAGTCCATGCACTACCAGGGACAGTACGCACGGCGCTTCGACGAGTTGGAGAGCCAGCCTCTCATCCGCCAGATCCACGCCGTGGCCGATGGCCTGCTGATGGGTGAGGCGGTGCCGAGCGGTCGCTACAGCGTCATCTTCAGCACCCACTGCTTTGCCAGCCTGTTTGGCTGCTTCCAGTCCGCCCTGTCTGGCAAGTGGGCCCAGCAGGGGATCAACCCCTGGCGCGACAAGCTGGGCCAAAGCGTGGCTTCTCGCTGGCTCACCCTGGAGAGTCGTGCCTATATGCCGGGGGGCATGAAGATCAAGGCGTTTGACGGCGAAGGGGCCGCCACTTCGGATCTCCTGCTCATCGGCGAGGGGGAGCTCAAGACCCTGCTGCACAACAGCGCCACCGCCCGCCACTTCGGCGTGACGAGCAACGGTGCAGCCGCCCGCAGTGCCCGCAGTGCCCTGGACGTGGCCCCTCGTCACCTGGTGTTCGGGCTCGGCCCCCACGGCGAGGCCGAGGTACAAAGCGGTGAGTACCTGGAGCTGGTCAAGCTGGACGGCCTGCACTCCGGGGCCGATGCGGTGAGCGGCGACTTCTCGTTCGGCGCCTCCGGCTTCCTCTGCCGAAATGGCGAGCGCGTGGCGCCGGTACGCGGCATCACGGTGGCAGGCAACTTCTATCGCCTGCTCGGGGAGTTGGAAGCGGTCGGCAACCAGCTGCACCACGACGATGGCAAGGACTTCTATGCCCCGCTGATCCGCTTTGGCGGGCTCAGCATTGCCGGCAAATAAGAGGGGGAGCCTTACTCGGCTCTTCCCCCTTCAAGCGGCGCCATCAGGCGCCGCTTTTTTATCCATGGCGCCTCCCGACCGCCACTTCTAACCTCAAAGAGCCACCGACCGCGTTGGCCGGGAACTCTGGAGAATACGACGATGGACAACACCCTGGTCTGGGCCGACATTCCGACACGGGATCTGGATCGCGCCATGGACTTCTACTCGGCCCTGCTTGATGTGCAGGTCACCCCCATCCAGGAAGAGACCATGCGCTTTGCCATGCTGCGCCACGACGGCAGCAACGCGGCGGCCTGTCTCGGCCCCATGGACAAATATCACCAGCCCGGCGGTGCCGGTCCCCTCATCTATCTCTCCCTCGGTGACAGGCTGCAGGAGGCGGAGCTGCTGGTCCCACGGCTCGGCGGGCGGGTGCTGGAGCCTCTGCACAGCATCGGCAGCGGTCATGGGTCCCGGGTCATCATCGAGGATACCGAAGGCAACTGGCTTGCCCTCTATGCCCCGCCGACCGCCTGAGGAAGATGGAAGCCTCATCGGGATACCCTCCGCCGAGTCACTCGCAGCCGGCCATGGCAAGGGCAACCCTCGGGTTGCCCTGTTTTTTCATTTAACCCGCCAGAGTCGGTCTCCATAGCAACCACTCAAATAGCACTCACACTCCCTCTGACCGGGCCGATATTGGCAGTGCAGGAAATGAAAAGTGGTTTTCTACCTGCGTGCAAGACAATCAGGAGGTCTGCATGAAGCCAATCGTAGTCGCACTCACCTTCGCCAGTTTGGGTATGTCGGTGGCACAGGCGGGGCCGGCGACCAGTACTGGTCACATCACAGTCAGCGGAGCAATCGTTGAAGATGCCTGCCACATCGAGCAGCAACAGGATCAGGTGCAGGTCACCTGTCTATCGGGCCCACAGCAAACGACAGATACCCTCAATCTGAGACAGTTGGCAAAACAGTCGTCACAGCGTCTCGCCACCAGCCAGGTTTCCTATCGATGGATTGACTCGCGCCAAACCATGGCAATCATCACCATCAGCCACGAATGAACCTTGCCAATACCGGAAACAACAACGGCGACCATCAGGTCGCCGTTGTTGTTTAACTGCACTTGCCGGCCATTACGCCTCTGGATTGAGGCGGGTCGGGATGCCGGTACGCTGTTCCAGCACCTGCTTGACCACGTTGGAATCGCTGTCAGCGTGGGCGATGAAGCGGGTGGTAGCCGGGGTCATGGGCAGCGGCACGGAGGCGGTGGAGTTGAACTCTTCCTCGGTGCGCGACAGCGGCTCGTGCACTTCCATGTAGCGACCGCCATCCGGCTCGACCGTGGTCTTGACCGGCTGGTTGACGAACTGGACGCGGGTGCCGACCGGCACGTGATCGAACAGGTACTTGATGTCGTCGGCGCGCAGGCGCACGCAGCCGCTGCTCACCCGCAGACCGATGCCAAAGGTGGCGTTGGTGCCGTGGATGGCGTACAGGTTGCCGATGTAGAGCGCGTGCAGGCCCATGGGGTTGTCCGGGCCGGCCGGCCAGACCGCGGGCAGGGTCTTGCCCTGGGCGGCGTAGCGGCGACGGATATTCTCGGTCGGGGTCCAGGTCGGGTTGGCACGCTTGCGCTCAACCTTGGTGATCCAGTTCTCCGGGGTGTTGACCCCGAGCTGGCCGATGCCGATGGGCAGCACATGCACCACGTTCTTGCCCTTCGGGTAGTAATAGAGACGCATCTCCGCCACGTTGATGACGATCCCTTCGCGGGGAGCGTTGGGCAGGATCAGCTGATGGGGAATGATCAGCGTGCTGCCCGCCTTGGGCAGGTAGGGGTCGACGCCCGGGTTGGCTTCCATGATGTTGGTCAGACCCAGCTGGAAGTCAGAGGCGATCTGCTCCAGCGGACGGTTGTCTGCGGGCACCACGTATTCCTGGTTCTCACCGATCAGGCGGCTGTTGGCTGCAGGCAGCTGGTATTCAACGGCGGCGGCCTGCTGGCTGACCAGCGCCAGCGTACATAAAAGAGCCGAAGCGGCAATGCGAAGGGGATTCATAAAATTCCTGTATGGTTTCCTGTTCCTGTGGGCCTTTGCCCTGCTCATCATCGGTCTCTTGTGGGCCCGTCACCGGGGACCAACAACCGAGCGCGCATTCTTTCCCGAGCAGGGCAAAATTTCAACTTGGAGATGGTCTTTTTCGCCGAAAAGATCCATTTCACCGCCAACTCAGGGGCATCTTTCACCCCTTGCACTCTAGCAACCCCAGTCTGAGCGTAAAATGAACATGGCGCAGGCATGCCAAGGCCGTCCCAAATTGCATGACGAGGCGGTCACGAGTACAATCTCGCACCCCGTATATCCGGAGTATCGAGTCACCTCCTGCTCCGATGTACCCCCATCGGATGGCCGTGCGTCGAAGACGGTCGCGCCACCGATGAACCCACACGACGCCATCAGGTGGCGCCGTCCTGATTTGCAATCAGATAAAAGAGTCCAACATGTTCAGACCAGAATTGCTCTCCCCTGCCGGGACCCTCAAGAACATGCGCTACGCCTATGCCTATGGCGCAGACGCCGTCTATGCGGGCCAGCCGCGCTACAGCCTGCGGGTACGCAACAACGAATTCGATCACGAGAATCTGCAGCTCGGCATCAACGAGGCCCATGCCCTCGGCAAGCAGTTCTATGTGGTGGCCAACATCCAGCCCCACAACTCCAAGCTCAAGACCTTCATCCGCGACATGCGCCCCGTGGTGGATATGAAGCCGGATGCACTCATCATGTCCGATCCCGGCCTCATCATGATGATGCGCGAAGCCTTCCCCGACATGCCTATCCACCTCTCGGTGCAGGCCAACGCGGTCAACTGGGCCACGGTGAAGTTCTGGCATCAGATGGGCCTGACCCGTGCCATCCTCTCCCGCGAGCTGTCTCTCGACGAGATCGAGGAGATCCGCATGCAGGTGCCGGAGATGGAACTGGAAGTCTTCGTCCACGGGGCGCTGTGCATGGCCTACTCCGGCCGCTGCCTGCTCTCCGGCTACATCAACAAGCGTGACCCCAACCAGGGTACCTGCACCAACTCCTGCCGCTGGGAGTACAAGGTGCACGAGGGCAAGGAAGATGACGTGGGCCAGATCGTCCACCGCCAGGAGCCCATCGCCGTGCAAAAGGTGGATCCGACCCTGGGCGCAGGCAAGCCGACCGATGCCCTGGTGCTGCTGGAGGAGTCCAACCGCCCGGGCGAGTTCATGACTGCGTTTGAAGACGAGCACGGTACCTACATCATGAACTCCAAGGATCTGCGCGCTGTCGAGCACGTCGAGCGCCTGACCAAAATGGGCGTTCATTCCCTGAAAATCGAAGGCCGTACCAAGTCCTTCTACTATTGCGCCCGTACCGCCCAGGTCTATCGCAAGGCCATCGACGATGCGGTGGCTGGCCGTCCGTTCGATCCGACCCTGATGGGCACCCTCGAGAACCTGGCCCACCGCGGCTACACCGAGGGCTTCCTGCGCCGTCACAACCACAGCGAATACCAGAACTACGACTACGGTTACTCCGTCTCCGACACCCAGCAGTTCGTCGGCGAGATCACCGGTCGCAATGGTGACATGGTCGAAGTCGAGGTGAAGAACAAGTTCCTGCTGGGCAATAGCCTGGAGCTGATGACCCCCCAGGGCAACCTCAGCTTCAACCTGGAGCAGATGCAGAACCACAAGGGCGAGCTCATCGACACCGCGCCGGGCAACGGCCACGTGGTCTACGTGCCGGTTCCCAAGGAGATCGACGTGAATTACGGCATCCTGCTGCGCAACCTTGGCGAGCGCGAGGATACCCGTCAACCTTACTCGGCGGCCTGAGATGGCACTGCTCATCACCGACAAGTGCATCAACTGTGACATGTGCGATCCGGAGTGTCCGAACCAGGCCATCGCCCTGGGAAGCAAGATCTACGAGATAGACCCGGATCGCTGCACCGAATGCGTCGGCCACTATGAGAAGCCCACCTGCATCAGCGTCTGCCCTATCGACTGCATCATCTGGGATCCCGCCCATGTGGAAACCGAAGATCAGCTGATGGAAAAGTTTGTGCGGATGCACAGGCAGTAGCAGTAACACCTGCATCAGCATCTGCTCTACAGGGACTGCATCCTCCGGGATCCCGTCCATAGGGTGGAAACCGAAGATCAGTTGATGGAAAAGTTCGTGCGGATGCACAGGCAGTAAGCGTCTGACACTCGCTGGCGCATTATCCAGAAATAGAAAAAGCCGGGCATGCCCGGCTTTTTCTATTGCGCTGCCCTTCCCTCAGGGTTTGACCAGTTTTTGCAGCGCCTCGAGTTCGCGCTGGGCTTCCAGCAACTCGGCCTGGGACTCCTCCAGCTTGGACTGCTTCTTGGCAATCTTGTCCGGCTTGCCCGATACCCGTGCGCTCTGCAACTCGGCCAGCCGCTCTTCCACTTCTTCCCTCTGCTTGACCACCTTGCGTTGCTGCTCCTCAAGGAGCCCGGCATCGGTACAATGGGCCTCCAGGTTGCGCAGTGCCCGCTCAAGGCCGGCTACCTGCTCCTGGTTGTTGTGCGCCCTGGCGAACGCAAGCTGATCCGTCACGGCCTGCTGTCTGGCCTTGCAGCCGATGTTTTCACTACCATAGGCTTGTCCGGCCAACAACAATAAGCCTATTCCGGCGATCTTCCACATAACAACCTCTTTGTTCTGTCATACTGGATGGCCGTCCATGAAACCTGACTCCCTGTGTGAGGTCAAGACACACGGGGCCGGGCTACGACAGAGTGTGCTCTGCATCATGCCGGGCCGCTTTCGCCGAGGCTACAATGGCCCTTTCAATCAGGAGAGCCACATGACCCAACACATTCTCATCATTGCCAACGGCGCCCCCTATGGCAGCGAGTCCCTGTTCAATGCCCTGCGCCTCGGCATCGCCCTCAAAGAGGAGGGAAAGGTAGACCTCAACCTCTTCCTGATGTCGGATGCCGTCACTGCTGCTCTGGCCGGGCAGGCTCCGGCCGAGGGCTACAACCTGCGCCAGATGCTGGAGATACTGCTGGCTCAGGGTACCCGGATCCGGCTTTGCAAGAGCTGCACCGATGCGCGCGGCATCACCCCGCTACCCCTTGTCGAGGGCATAGAGATAGGCACCCTCCCCTTGCTGGCCCAATGGACTCTGGCCGCCGACAAGGTGCTGACCTTCTAGCCGTCAGGGCCCGGCCCGGACCAGCGCTGGGCGCGAGGTCCGGGTACTCAGACCATAGAGCATCAGGATCACCAGGCAGAGCAGCGCCATCAGGGCGTAAAGCCAGCTCCCGCCCCAGTGGGCCAGCACCCAGCCTCCCAGCAAGGCCCCCATGGCCACCCCGAGTCCGGAGATGGAGGCCGCCCCGAAATAGCTCCCCTTCAAATGACCAGGCGCCATCTGATCGATCAGCACATTGAGCAAGGGGAAGAGGATGCACTCCCCGACGCTCAAGAGGATCACCGCCACTATCCAGTGCCACCAGATGGCGGTATCCCCCAGCGCAAACTGCAACTGGGCGCCGAGAAAGTGCGCCACCCCGAGTTGCAGCTTGCGCCGCGTGGACCAGCGGGCAGTCAGGTGCAGCAGGGGGAACTGCAGCATCACTATGGTCAGCGCATTGGTCGTCACCAGCCAGCCGATGAGCCGCTCCACCTCCGGCGTCCCCGCGCGGGTCAGATACTGGATGAGGGGCGACTCGAACTGGGCGTAGACCAGCATAAGCAGCAGATTGGCCATGATCAGCAGCAGAAACCCCCTGTCCTGCCAGAGCACCCGCAGCACGGCACGCATGCCAGGCCCGGCCGCCTGGCTGGTGTGGCAACCCGCCAGCCTGAACCCGATGACAAAGACGATGCCAAGCAGCAGATAGCTGGCACTGAGCAACAGGAAGGTCTCCTGACGCGCGCTCAGGCCATAGGTGACGCCGAGCAGAGGACCGATGGCCGCCCCCAGGTTGAGCAGGAAATAACGCAGGTGCAGCGCCAGCTCACGGGCTTTGGGCTCGGCCAGATTGTCGGCCATCAGTGCCTTGCCCGGTGAGTCGATGAGTCCGTAGGAGAGTCCGCTGCCGATCACCCCGAGTGCCAGCCAGCCCACCTGGTGGGAGAGGCCGAGCAGGGCCACACTGGCGGCGGACACCAGGCAGCCGAACAGCAGGATGTTGCGCCGCCCCCATTTGTCCGAGAGCCAGCCGCCATAGAAGCTGACAAGCGTGGAAAGCGCCGCCGTGGCCCCCAGGATCAGGCCTATCAGGGTCGCCGAAAGTCCGTAGTCACGGTAGAGCAGGATGGAGAGAAAGGGCCAGACCATGAAGAAGGTGGTACGCACCATGAAAGTGCCCAGGATGACGATCCAGACCAGGGAAGGAAACTGCCTGAGGTAGGCCCATGACATGCTGCAATTCCTTTTGCCAACGAAGCGGGGTCGTCCCTTATATCAAGGGGCGCCAAAAGGAACAAGGAGACAATCTGCGCCATGCCGGGCGACAGGCACAAAAAAGCCGACCCAAGGGTCGGCTCTTTCACATACGGCAGCCTTATTCGGCAGCCGGCTCTTCGACGGCAACGGCAGCAGGAGCAGCAGCCGCTTCGGTCGGTGCGTTCGCTTCCTTGATGGAGAGACGCACACGGCCCTGACGGTCCACTTCCAGTACCTTCACCTTCACCACGTCGCCGATTTTCAGGAAGTCGGCCACGTTCTGCACGCGGGCATCGGTGATCTGGGAGATGTGCACCAGACCGTCTTTACCCGGCAGGATGTTGACGAAGGCGCCGAAGTCAGCCAAGCGCACGACCTTGCCTTCGTAGATGCGGTTCACTTCGATCTCGGCGGTGATGGCCTCGATGCGGCGGATCGCTTCCATGGCGGCTTCGTTGGCCACAGCGGAGATGCGAACGGTACCGTCATCATCCAGCTCGATGTTGGTGCCGGTCTCTTCGGTCAGGGCACGGATCACGGAACCACCCTTGCCGATCACGTCCTTGATCTTCTCAGGATTGATCTTGATGGTGTGGATGCGCGGGGCGAAATCGGAGATCTGGGCACGGGGAGCCTGGATAGCTTCGTCCATCACCTTCAGGATGTGCAGACGAGCGCCACGAGCTTGCTTCAGCGCAATCTCCATGATCTCTTTGGTGATGCCTTCGATCTTGATGTCCATCTGCAGCGCGGTCACACCTTCGCTGGTACCGGCTACCTTGAAGTCCATGTCGCCCAGGTGATCTTCGTCACCCAGGATGTCGGACAGCACGACGAAACCTTCTTCTTCCTTCACCAGACCCATGGCGATACCGGCAACGGAGGCCTTGATCGGCACACCGGCATCCATCAGCGCCAGGGAGGAACCACAGACAGACGCCATGGAGGAGGAACCGTTGGATTCGGTGATTTCAGAGACTACGCGCACCACGTACGGGAACTCGGCGGCGCTCGGCATCACGGCAGCAACGCCGCGCTTGGCCAGACGACCGTGACCGATTTCACGACGCTTCGGGCTGCCCATCATGCCGGTCTCGCCGACGCAGTAGGGCGGGAAGTTGTAGTGCAGCATGAAGCGATCGGCGCGGTTGCCGGTCAGCTCGTCGATGTTCTGGGCGTCACGCTCGGTACCCAGAGTGGCCACCACGATGGCCTGGGTTTCACCACGGGTGAACAGGGCAGAACCGTGGGCACGGGGCAGGATGCCGGTACCGACGGAGAGGGCGCGGATCATTTCCGGATCGCGACCGTCGATACGCGGCTCACCACGTACGACGCGACCACGGACGATGCGGCTCTCCAGGCTGTGGAACTCTTCGCCGATCTTCTTGGCATCTTCTTCCACGCCGGATGCGATGACTTGCTCGACCACGCGGCCCTTGATGGCAGCGATGGTTTCGTAACGAACAGCCTTCTCGGTGATACGGTAGGCTTCACCCAGTTCAGCTGTGGCCAGTTCGGCAACTTTGGCTTTCAGCGCTTCGTTGACGGCAGGCGGGGTCCAGTCCCAGGGCTTGGTACCGACGTCGGCAGCGAATTCATTGATGGCGTTGATCACGGTCTGCATCTGCTCGTGACCGTAGACCACGGCGCCCAGCATCACCTCTTCGGAGAGGATGGCCGCTTCGGATTCCACCATCAGCACCGCATTGGCAGTACCGGCAACCACCAGATCCAGATCGCTCTGGGGCAGTTCGGTGGTGGTCGGGTTCAGCACGTACTGGCCGTTCATGTAACCCACGCGGGCTGCACCGATCGGGCCGCCGAACGGGATGCCGGAGATGGCCAGGGCCGCGGAGGCACCGATCATGGCAACGATGTCGGGAGAAACGGCCGGGTTCACGGACATGACGGTGGCAACCACCTGAACCTCATTGAGGAAGCCTTCCGGGAACAGCGGACGGATGGGACGGTCGATCAGACGGGAGATGAGGGTCTCACCCTCGCTCGGACGGCCTTCACGACGGAAGAAACCACCCGGGATACGACCAGCAGCATAGGTACGCTCCTGATAGTTGACGGTCAGCGGGAAGAAATCACGGCCGTGATCGGCCTCTTTCTTGCCAACGACAGTCACGAAGACACAGGTATCGTCCATGCTGACCATGACGGCCGCAGTGGCTTGACGGGCCATCACACCGGTTTCCAGTGTGACGGTGTGTTGACCGTACTGGAATGACTTTACAATAGGATTCACGTGAATTTCCTTTTAACAATTTGGCGCTTTAAATTCGCGTGCAAGTATACTTGATTCGCATCAAAAGGTAAGCGCGGACGTCAATTCTGTGAGGCAGGCAACGGCCTGCATCCTGTTTGAAACGGGCAATAAAAAAGGGGAACCTCGCGGTTCCCCTTTTTTGCGAAATCTGATGGTCGATTAACGACGCAGACCCAGCTTGGCGATCAGAGCAGCGTAGCGCTGAACGTCTTTACGCTTCAGGTAGTCCAGCAGCTTACGACGCTGGGAAACCATGCGCAGCAGACCGCGACGACCGTGGTGATCCTTGGCGTGCTCCTTGAAGTGACCTTGCAGATGGTTGATCTGGGCAGTCAGCAGGGCAACTTGCACTTCGGGGGAACCGGTGTCGTTAGCGCCACGAGCGTTGTCGGCAACGATTTGAGCTTTGATCTCAGCATTTAGAGACATGGTATTACTCCAGTAGAGTGTTTAAAGGTTCACAGCCAATCTCTAATTCAGCCGTGAAATGAGGGCGGTATCATAATCGTCCCGGCCCCTTTTCGCAACGGGAAAGACGCGTGACAGACCGATACCACCTGAGGATCACTCCTCGTCGTGGTAGCGAACCAGACGCTTGGGCGCCACGCGCCCCTCGTCATCGATCTCGCCAACCCCGATGAATTCGCGCTCCGGGCCAACCGTCATGCGGACCTGGCCACTTTGGGGGCTACCTGCCACCTGCACGGCCTGACCCTGGTTCACATAGGCGGCCACGGCGACCAGCATGTTCACCTCGGGCAGAGAGGCCACAGCGGTGTCCATCGGCAGCAACAGGGGATCCAGCTGCTCCCGTGGCGGAATGCTTTCGGCCTTGGCCTGCTCGAAGATACACTCGAGCTGCTCCAGGGTCAGCATCCGCTCGTAGGGGTAGCTCGCCACCTGGGTGCGACGCAGCTGGGTGACGTGAGCGCCACAGCCCAGCACTTCCCCCAGATCGTCCACCAGGGAGCGGATATAGGTACCCTTGCTGCAATGCACTTCCAGCTTCACCTCGTCCCCCTCGAAGCCGAGCAGCTTGAGTTCGAAGATGGTGATGGGACGGGCTTCCCGCTCGATCTCGATCCCTTCACGGGCATATTCGTAGAGCGGGCGGCCGTTGTGCTTGAGGGCGGAGTACATGGACGGCACCTGCATGATGGGGCCGCGGAACTGGTCCAGCGCCTCGATCAGGGTGCCCACCGCCACGTTCACCGGGCGGGTGGAAACCACCTCGCCGTCGGAGTCACTGGTATTGGTGCGCTCGCCCAGCTTGGCGGTCACCTCATAGCGCTTGTCCGCTTCCAGCAGATACTGGGAGAACTTGGTGGCCTCCCCGAGGCAGATCGGCAACATGCCGGTGGCCAGGGGGTCCAGGGCGCCGGTATGGCCAGCCTTGGCGGCGTTGTAGATCCGCTTGACCTTCTGCAACACATCGTTGGAAGTCAGGCCGGTCGGTTTGTCCAGCAGCAGGATGCCGTGTACGTCACGGCCTTTGAAACGACGTCTACGAGACATCTCAGGCGTTATCCTCAGTCGTGTCATCCGGTGCGGATTGCTCTTCGTCACGACCGGCTTCAGTCATGCGACGCTTGTCTTCACGCACAGTGTTGGTCACCAGGTTGGAGAGGCGCATCCCCTCGACCAGGGTCTGGTCGTAGTAGAAACGCAGCTCGGGCACCACCCGCAGACGCATGGCGCTGCCCAGCAGGCTGCGGATGTAACCGGCAGCCTCGGTCAGGCCCTTGAGCCCTTCCTTGATGCGCTCGGCGTCATTCTCCAGTTGCAAGAAGGTGACATAAACCTTGGCATAGTTGAGGTCCTTGGAGACCTCCACGTCGGAGACGGTCACCATGCCGATGCGCGGGTCTTTCACCTCGCGCTGCAGGATCAGCGCGATTTCACGCTGGATCTGCTGCCCGACCCGACGGGTCCGGCTGAATTCTCTGGCCATATTCTATCCTGCGATAAAAGGGGGCCACGGCCCCCTATTTTGTCTAACGCTCGGCTTACAGAGTCCGCTGGATTTCAACGGTCTCGTACACCTCGATCTGGTCGCCTTCACGCACGTCGTTGTAGTTCTTGACCGCGATACCACACTCGTAGCCGTTGCGAACTTCGTTGACGTCATCCTTGAAGCGGCGCAGGGATTCCAGCTCGCCTTCATAGATAACCACGTTGTCACGCAGAACGCGAATGCGGTTGGAACGCTTGACCACACCTTCGGTAACCATACAGCCGGCAACGGCGCCGAACTTCGGCGACTTGAAGACGCTACGCACTTCAGCCAGACCGATGATCTCCTGACGATACTCAGGAGCCAGCTTGCCGCTCATGGCCTGCTTCACTTCGTCGATCAGGTCATAGATGACGGAGTAGTAACGCAGATCCAGGCTCTCGGATTCGATGACCTTGCGCGCAGAAGCGTCGGCACGGACGTTGAAGCCCACCAGGATGGCGCTGGAAGCCGCGGCCAGGGTCGCGTCGGTTTCGGTGATGCCACCTACGCCGGAACCCACGATCTTCACCTTCACTTCGTCGGTGGAGAGTTTGACCAGCGCATCGCAGATCGCTTCCACAGAGCCTTGTACATCGGCCTTGATCACCACGTTCACTTCGGACACTTCGCCCTCAGTCATGTTGGCAAACATGTTTTCCAGCTTGGCCTTCTGCTGGCGAGCCAGCTTGACTTCGCGGAACTTGCCCTGACGGTAGAGCGCCACTTCACGGGCTTTCTTCTCGTCACGCACGACCGTGGCTTCGTCACCGGCAGAGGGAACGCCGGACAGACCCAGAATTTCCACTGGCAGAGAGGGACCTGCTTCCTTGATCTCGCGACCCAGTTCGTCACGCATGGCGCGAACCCGGCCGTACTCAAGACCACACAGCACAATGTCGCCCTGACGCAGAGTGCCTTCCTGTACCAGCACGGTGGCAACAGGACCACGACCTTTATCCAGGAAGGATTCGATCACGACGCCGTTGGCCATGCCGTCAACCACCGCTTTCAGCTCCAGGACTTCGGCCTGGATCAGGATGGCTTCCAGCAGGTCGTCGATGCCTTCGCCAGACTTGGCGGAGACGTGCACGAACTGGCAATCGCCACCCCACTCTTCGGACATGACGTTGTAACGGGCCAGCTCGGTCTTGACGCGATCCGGATCCGCTTCAGGCTTGTCGATCTTGTTCACCGCAACAACCAGCGGCACACCGGCCGCCTTGGCGTGCTGGATAGCTTCGATGGTTTGCGGCATCACGCCGTCGTCAGCTGCAACAACCAGCACAACGATGTCGGTCGCCTTGGCACCACGAGCACGCATGGAGGTAAACGCCGCGTGACCCGGGGTATCCAGGAAGGTGATCATGCCGCTGTCGGTCTGTACGTGGTACGCACCGATGTGCTGGGTAATGCCACCGGCTTCGCCTGCGGCGACCTTGGCTTTACGGATATAGTCCAGCAGCGAGGTCTTGCCGTGGTCGACGTGACCCATGATGGTCACGACCGGCGCACGCGGCTTGGCTTCGGAGGTCTCGTCACGATCGCTAAGTACCGCCTCTTCCAGCTCGTTCTCACGGCGCAGCACTACCTTGTGACCCATTTCCTCGGCGACCAGCTGAGCGGTCTCCTGGTCGATCACCTGGTTGATGGTGGCCATGGCACCCATCTTCATCATCACCTTGATGACTTCAACGCCCTTGACGGCCATCTTGTTGGCGAGCTCCGCCACTGTGATGGTCTCGCCGATGACGACGTCACGGTTGACCACGGCAGCCGGCTTGTTGAAGCCGTGTTTCATGGCGTTCGGCATGGCCATCTTGCCACGCTTGCCTTTGCGGGCACGGGGATCGCGGGAGTTGCGGTCATTGCGGTCGTCTTCGCGACGGCCGACCTTCTTCGGCGCCTTGGCAGCGGCAGCCGTGCGACGGCTGGTCTCTTCCTTACGATCCAACTCATCTTCGGCCGCTTGCGCGTGCTTGTTGGTGGTCAGATGGTAATCGCTGCTCTCTTTGGCGCGAGCCGCTTCTTCTTCAGCCCAGCGGGCCGCATTCTGTTCCGCCATGATGCGAGCCTCTTCGGCTTTCTTCGCGGCGAGTTCTTCAGCTTTTTGCAAAGCTGTCTGTTCCTGTTGGCGCTTCAGTTCTTCTGCTTCGCGCTTGGCCATCTTTTCTGCCTCTTGCTGAGCTGTGCTAACGGCTGCTTTGGCGGGCTGTTGAGCCTGTCGAGCCTTCTGTTGTGCCTCGATCCGCGCCTTTTCCTCAGCTTCACGACGAGCCTGCTCAGCCTCACGGCGAGCCTTCTCTTCAGCGTCGAGGCGGGCCTTCTCTTCGGCCTCGCGACGAGCTTTTTCTTCTGCTTCCAAACGCGCTGTTTCCTCGGCTTCCGCCTGGCGCTGTTCATCTTCCAGCGCCGAGCGTCTTACATAGGTGCGAGACTTGCGCACTTCTACCTGCACTTCCTTGTTCTTGCCACCAGTCCCCTGAACACTCAGGGTGCTCTTGGTCTTGCGCTGCAAGGTCATGCGAGCAGGTGCGGTGACCTCGTCACCTCCATGCTGTTTCTTCAGATGTGCCAGCAGAGTCTGTTTCTCAGACTCGCTGACCATGTCGTCGGCCTTGCTCTTCACGATGCCGGCATCGACAAACTGCTGGAGAAGACGATCAACCGGCGTGTCGATGTCAGTGGCAAGTTGCTTAACTGATACTTCTGCCATTCATTTTCCTCCGTTTGACCTTATTCAGACTGCTCTTCTCCGAACCAACAGATATTGCGAGCAGCCATAATGAGCTCACCTGCCTTCTCGGCGGTCAACTCTTCGATGTCGGCAAGGTCATCGATACCTTGCTCTGCCAAATCTTCCAGGGTGCCGACGCCGCGAGCGGCCAGGGCATAGGCCATTTCACGACCGAGGCCGGAGAGATTGAGCAGTTCTTCGGAAGGCTCGACGCCTTCAAAGGATTCTTCTTTGGCCAGGGCCTTGGTGGTCAGGGCATCCTTGGCACGCTTGCGCAGCTCTTCGACCATGTCTTCATCCAGACCGTCGATGGCCAGCAGCTCGTTGACCGGGACGAAGGCGATCTCTTCCAGGGTGGAGAAGCCCTCTTCCATCAGCAGGCCGGCGAAATCGTCGTCGATGTCGAGGGTGCTGGTGAACAGGTTCATGATGCGGTCGTTCTCGGCCTGGTGCTTGGCACGCATGTCCTCGACGGTCATCACGTTCAGTTCCCAACCGGTCAGCTGGGAGGCCAGACGCACGTTCTGACCGTTGCGGCCGATGGCCTGGGCCAGGTTGGCGGCTTCCACGGCGATGTCCATGGTGTGGTTGTCTTCATCGACGATGATGGAGGCCACATCGGCTGGCGCCATGGCGTTGATCACGTATTGGGCCGGGTTGTCATCGTACAGCACGATGTCGGCACGCTCACCGCTCAGCTCGGCGGAGACGGCCTGAACGCGGGCACCACGCATGCCGATACAGGCACCGATCGGGTCGATACGACGATCGTTGGTCTTGACCGCGATCTTGGCGCGGGAACCCGGATCACGGGCGGCGCCCATGATTTCAATCATCTCTTCGCCGATTTCCGGCACTTCGATGCGGAACAGCTCTTTCAGGAAGTCCGGGCTGGAGCGGCTGACGAACAGCTGGGAACCACGGGCTTCCGGACGCACGGCGTAGAGCAGGCCACGGATGCGGTCGCCGGGACGGAAGGTCTCACGGGGCAACATGTCGTCACGGAAGATCACGGCTTCGGCATTGCTGCCCAGATCCAGGATCACGTTGTCGCGGTTGCTCTTCTTGACCACGCCGCTGATGATGGTGCCTTCCTTGTCCTTGAACTGGTCAACGACCTGGGAACGCTCGGCCTCGCGCACTTTCTGCACGATGACCTGCTTGGCGGTCTGGGTGGTGATACGGTCGAAGGTCACAGAGTCAATCTGGTCTTCAACATAGTCGCCGATCTGGATATCCGGCTGCTCGATCTGAGCGGCTTCGAGAGTGATTTCCCCGTACGGGTTCTCCATGGAAGCCTGATCGGCCACAACGACCCAACGGCGATAGGTGTCATAGTCACCGGTCTTGCGATCGATCTCGACACGCACTTCAATCTCGCCTTCGTATTTTTTCTTGGTCGCAGTCGCCAGCGCAGTCTCCAGAGCCTGGAAAATCTTCTCGCGGGGGACAGCCTTCTCGTTGGACACAGCGTCAACGACCAGCAAAATCTCTTTATTCATATCCGATAGCCTCGTTAACCAAAGTTCGGCACTATGTTCGCTTTTTGGATATTGGTGAAAGCCAACACCTCGTCCTTACCATCTACCGTCAGAGTGATCATGTCCCCCTGCACGGCTTTGATTACGCCTTTGAACTTGCGGCGGTTGTTTGTTGCCATCCGAAGCGTTACCGCCGCCTCCTGGCCAACGTATTTTTCGAACTGGGCGACCTTGAACAGTGGACGATCCAGACCCGGGGAAGACACCTCAAGGTAGTACTCCTCGGTGATGGGATCTTCGACATCCATGATGGCGCCGACCTGGCGGCTCACCTCGGCACAGTCCTCCACCGTCACGCCTTGCTCCGAGTCGATGAAAACGCGCAAGGTCGAGTGCTTACCCGCACGGATAAACTCGATACCCCACAGTTCAAAACCCAAGGCAACGACCGGAGCCTCGAGCAGATCGGTCAAACGTTGTTCCAACGTAGCCAAAGTCACCCTCCGAAAAACGAAAAAAGGGCATATAGCCCAGATAGAAATAGATTCAGAGTAAATTGCACATAACAAAAAGCCCCGATGTCAAATCGGGGCTTGGCGCTTTACCCTGATTGTCGCCTCGCAGCGACCGCCTTCCTGAGCGTAGGAAATGCGTGAAATTTGGTTGCGGGGGCCGGATTTGAACCGACGACCTTCGGGTTATGAGCCCGACGAGCTACCATGCTGCTCCACCCCGCGTCCGAAATCGTGCGAGATTATAGCCACTTCACTCTCGTGAGACAAGACTCAGCGGCTATAACATCCCGGTTACCCGGGTTCACTGCTTAATTGGTGCCGTGGGCGGGACTCGAACCCGCACACCCTAGAGCACTACCCCCTCAAGATAGCGTGTCTACCAATTCCACCACCACGGCAAAACTCTTACTCTGGAACGTCAGTATCTTTCTTCACTGGCGCTTTGCTCTGCTCAACTTGTTGAGTCTGTTGCAGATTTTCCCATTCACTACCCTGTTTGACCTTGTTGCTGGTCATGGAACCCAGAACCAGACTAATCAAGAAAAACAGAGTAGCCAAAATCGCTGTTGTGCGGGTCAGGAAACTTCCTGAACCACCGGAGCCGAACACTGTATTCGATGCCCCTGCGCCGAAGGAGGCGCCCATATCAGCCCCTTTACCTTGCTGAATCATTACCAGACCAATCAGAGCCAACGATACCAGCAGATAAACGACCAAAAGAATCTCGTACATTTAACTTGCACCCTTTGCCGCTTCAACTATTCCTAAAAACGCCTCGCCATCAAGACTTGCCCTGCCTATCAGACCGCCATCAATATCGGGCTGCGCAAACAAATCTTGTGCATTGGCCGGTGTCACGCTCCCACCATAGATGATTCTGACTTTCTCACCTATTACCGGAGTATCCTCCGCCAAGCGACTGCGAATAAAGGAATGAACCTCTTGTGCCTGCTCGGGTGTGGCGCATTTACCTGTACCTACAGCCCAGATTGGCTCGTAGGCGATGATAGCATGATCGAAAGCCATCGCGCCATTTTTCTCTATGACGATGTCCAGTTCCTCGGCAATCACCTCAAAGGTTCTTCTTGCCTGCCTCGCCGCGCCTGACTCACCCAGACAAAGTATGGGTATCAGACCTGCTGCTCTGACTGCCGCAAACTTCTCTGCGACGATAAAACTGGTCTCACCAAAGAGACGCCTGCGCTCGGAGTGGCCAACAAGTACATATCGGCAACCTGCCTCGACCAGCATCTCACACGAGATTTCACCCGTATAAGCGCCATGTCTGTGCTGACTCACGTTCTGAGCCCCCAGCTTCACTCTTCCCTGCTCACCGAGCAGTTCTGCTGTGAAACCGAGATGCACATGGGATGGACACAAGGCCACATCTACGTCTTCATCAATGCGCTCTGTGCACTGACTCGTAAAGTGCTCTAACTGCGACCTACTACCGTGTAACTTCCAGTTGGCTGCTACAAACGGCTTGCGATGTCCCATCGGCAACTCCCTTGCGAAAGCGGGGCTGATAATATCCAGAGGATGCTCAGCTGACAAGTGCTATTTTCAAATTTTCGAATCGTTTGAACAAGATACAACCAAGGCGACTAAAAAGCCGCCTTGGTTGTTCATTAAAACGCCGATTCGACCTGTTTGGCGATGCGCTCTGCCATATCGCGCACCTGCTGTTCGTGTTCACCTTCGACCATGACCCGGATCAGGGGCTCGGTGCCAGATTTGCGCAACAGCACCCGGCCACGGCCGGCCAGTTCCTGCTCCACTGCCGCCACTTCCTGCTGAACGGCACCGGAGGTCAGCGGATCCTTGCCTTCGGCGAAGCGCACATTGACCAGCACTTGCGGGAACTTGCTCATGCCCGAACGCAATTTGGCCAGCGGCATCTCGGCACTGCGCATGGCCGTCAGCACCTGCAGGGCGGCGACGATACCATCCCCCGTGGTGGTCTGATCCAGGCAGATGATGTGACCGGAGTTTTCGCCGCCGATGCGCCAGCCCTTCTCGTTCATCATTTCAAGCACGTAGCGGTCACCTACCTTGGCACGGGCAAAGGGGATACCCAGGGTCTGAAGCGCCAGCTCCAGCCCCATGTTGGCCATCAGGGTGCCCACCACACCGCCCTTGAGACGGCCATGGCGCAGGGCATCCCGGGCGATGATGTAGAGGATCTCATCCCCGTCGATGATGTAACCAGTGCTGTCCACCATCACCAGACGGTCGCCGTCACCGTCGAAGGCGACGCCGAGATCTGCCTTGCATTCCTGGACCTTGGCGGCCAGCGCCTCCGGTGCGGTGGAACCGACACCGTCATTGATGTTGAGCCCATCCGGGCTGCAGCCGATGGCGATGACTTCGGCACCCAGCTCGCGGAAGACGGAAGGGGCGATATGGTAGGTGGCACCATGACCGCAATCCACCACCATTTTCAGCCCTTCCAGGCTCAGATTGGAGGGGAAGGTGCTCTTGCAGAATTCGATGTAGCGACCAGCCGCATCATCGATGCGCTGCGCCTTGCCAAGCTCCGCGGACTCCACGCACTTGAGTTCGTTGTCGAGCTCGGCTTCGATGGCCAGCTCGACATCATCGGGCAGCTTGGTGCCGTCGGCGGAGAAGAACTTGATGCCGTTGTCGTAATAGGGGTTGTGGGATGCACTGATGACGATGCCGGCTTCGGCACGGAAGGTGCGAGTCAGGTAGGCAACCGCCGGGGTGGGCATGGGTCCCATCAGTATGGCTTTGAGGCCGGCGGCGGAGAGCCCCGCCTCCAGTGCCGACTCCAGCATGTAACCGGAGATACGGGTATCCTTGCCGATCAGCACCTTCTTGGTCCCTTTCTTGGAGAGCACCTTGCCGGCGGCCCAGCCCAGTTTCATGACGAAATCCGGGGTGATCGGGTATTCACCCACCTTGCCGCGCACGCCGTCGGTGCCGAAGTACTTTCTGGTCATTGTCTGTTTCTCGTTTTTCTATTTGGATATGAAATCTTGTCCCGTCATGGTCATCCAGCCTGTACGCAAGACATCCATGGTGGCCCGCACGTCGTGCACCCGGATGATCCTGGCGCCATGTTGCAACCCGATCAGGGCACAGGCCAGACTACCAGCCAACCGCTCGGCTACCGGGCGGTCAAGCAGGTTGCCTATCATAGACTTTCGTGACATGCCCACCAAGAGCGGAAGTTGGTAATCGAGCAGTGACGCCTGCTGTGCCAGCAGCTGATAGTTGTGCGCCAGCGTCTTGCCAAAGCCATAGCCTGGATCCAGTACCAGATGCTCACGCGGGATACCGGCCCCCACACAAGCGGCAATCCGCTCGTCAAAGAAGGCTCTCACCTCCCCCAGCAAATCGTCATAGTGCGGCTCCACCTGCATGGTACGGGGCTGCCCCTGCATGTGCATGAGGCATACCGGTACGCCAGCCTCGGCCGCCGCGCCCAGCGCTCCCGGCTCTTGCAGGGCGCGGACATCATTGATGAGGTGACCACCTGCAGCACAACCCTCCCGCATGACAATCGCCTTGGAGGTATCGAGGGAGATCATCACATCCAGCTCGGCGACCATGCGCTCCACCACGGGGATGACCCTGTCCAGCTCCTCCTGCTCGCTCACGTCGGGGGCGCCCGGGCGGGTCGACTCGCCACCTATATCGATAAGGGTGGCCCCATCGGCCACCATGTCGCGGGCATGACCCAACGCCAGATCGATCTGCTTGAAGCGGCCACCATCTGAAAAGGAGTCCGGCGTCACATTGAGAATGCCCATGACATGGGGACGGTCGAGAGAAAGGGGACGTCCCTTGCTGATTAACTGCATTGCTTCAACTACCTCCAACAAGAGCGGCAAACTCTTCGTGCAAAGAAAAACCCCGGGCAAGCCCGGGGTTTGTATCATGACAACTTATTTGGCCGGGACATCGTTCGCCTTGTCGATGTCACTCAGAGGTGCACTGCCCTCTTCAGCCGGCGCCTTGGCCTCCGGCCCGTTGTTCACGCTGGCACCACCTTGCGGGGTGTCACCATGCTCATCATGCCAGTTGCTGGGAGCACGGACCTCGCGACGCGCCATCAGATCATCGATCTGCTTGGCATCGATGGTCTCGTACTTCATCAATGCATCTTTCATGGTGTGCAGCACATCCATGTTGTCCAGCAGGATCTGCTTGGCACGATCGTAGTTGCGATCGATGACCTGCTTGACCTCTGCATCGATGATGCGGGCGGTATCGTCAGACATGTGCTTGGCCTTGGCCATGCTGCGGCCGAGGAAGACTTCACCATCCTCTTCTGCGTAAAGCATGGGGCCGAGACGCTCGGACATGCCCCACTGGGTGACCATCTTGCGAGCGATGTCGGTGGCACGTTCGATGTCGTTGGATGCACCGGTCGATACCTTCTCGGCACCGTAGATCAACTCTTCCGCCAGACGACCGCCATACAGGCTGGAGATCATGGACTCCAGATGCTGCTTGGAGTGGCTCCAGCGGTCCTGCTCCGGCAAGTACATGGTCACACCCAGCGCACGGCCGCGCGGAATGATGGAGACCTTGTAGACAGGGTCATGATCCGGCACCACGCGACCAATGATGGCGTGACCCGCTTCGTGATAGGCCGTCATCTCCTTCTCGGACTCTTTCATCACCATGGAGCGACGTTCCGCCCCCATCATGATCTTGTCCTTCGCCTTTTCGAACTCCAGCATGGAGACCACTCGGCGGCTCTCGCGAGCAGAGAAGAGGGCAGCCTCGTTCACCAGGTTGGCCAGATCGGCACCGGAGAAACCAGGGGTACCACGGGCAATCAGCGCCGGATTGACGTCATCCGCCAGCGGTACCTTGCGCATGTGCACTTTCAGGATCTGCTCACGACCGCGAACATCCGGCAAGCCGACCACGACCTGGCGGTCGAAACGACCTGGACGCAGCAGCGCAGGATCCAGTACGTCGGGACGGTTGGTGGCGGCGATGACGATGATGCCCTCATTACCTTCAAAACCATCCATTTCAACCAGCATCTGGTTCAGGGTCTGCTCACGTTCGTCGTGACCACCACCCAGACCGGCGCCACGCTGGCGACCGACCGCATCGATCTCATCAATGAAGATGATGCAGGGGGAGGATTTCTTGGCCTGTTCGAACATGTCACGCACACGGGAGGCACCGACACCCACAAACATTTCCACGAAGTCCGAACCTGAAATGGTGAAGAACGGCACCTTGGCCTCGCCTGCAATGGCTTTGGCCAGCAGGGTCTTACCGGTACCGGGAGGACCTACCAACAGGACGCCGGTCGGGATCTTGCCACCCAGCTTCTGGAATTTGGTCGGGTCACGCAGATAGTCGACCAGCTCCTTGACCTCTTCCTTTGCCTCGTCACAACCGGCTACGTCGGCGAAGGTAGTCTTGATCTGATCTTCGCTCATCAGGCGAGCCTTACTCTTGCCGAACGACATGGCACCCTTGCCGCCGCCGCCCTGCATCTGACGCATGAAGAAGACCCAGACACCGATCAGCAACAGCATCGGGAACCAGGAGATGAAGATGGACGTGATCAGGGACGGTTCTTCCGGCTTCTCACCCATCACTTTGACGTTATGGTTGAGCATGTCGTTGAGCAGTTGGGGATCCGGCGCAGGAATGATGGTGGTGAAACGTTCACCGGTGCGCTTGACGCCATTGATGACCTTGCCATCCATCCGCACTTCACGGATCTGCTCCTGGGTCACTTCTTTCACGAAGCTGGAATAGTCCAGCTGGCGACTGGTGGTATCGCTGGGGCTGAAGCTATTGAACACCGACATCAGCACGACGGCGATGACCAGCCACAGGATTAGGTTTTTCGCCATGTCACTCAAATCAATGACCTCGCAGACTGACAGTTAACGATGAGGGTTAGGGTACTACAGTTTAAAACCGGTAGCCACAATGTAGACTTCTCGTGAACGAGCACGGGACGAGTCTGGTTTTCGAATCTTGACGACAGAGAAAAGTCTACGTATTTCATTGAGATAGGCATCAAACCCTTCCCCCTGGAACACCTTGACTACAAAACTGCCATTACTGCTCAGGACCTGATTGCACATGTCCAGCGCCAGTTCCACCAGGTACATGGCACGGGCTTGATCCACCTGCTGGGTACCGCTCATGTTGGGCGCCATGTCGGACATGACGACATCCACCTTGTCGGGGCCGACTCGCTCCAGCAAGGCGCCGAGTACAGTTTCCTCCCGAAAGTCCCCTTGCAGGAAATCGACACCGGCAATGGAATCCATCGGCAAAATATCACACGCAATGACGCGCCCCTTGTCACCGACCTGGTCGATAGCAAATTGGGACCAGCCACCGGGAGCAGCCCCCAGGTCCACTACCGTCATCCCCGGCTTGAGCAGCCGGTCTTTGCCCTGGATCTCGTCGATCTTGAAAACGGCGCGAGAGCGCAGTCCCAACTTCTGGGCTTTCTTGACGTATTGGTCGTCGAAATGTTCTTTTAACCAGCGGGTTGAACTGGGGGAACGTTTTTTCTGGGTCATGATTGTCGACTTTAAAAAACCACAAGGGTTATTAGTATTAAGGGCTAAGTGGGGGTAGAATACGCCCCTTTCAACCCTGACTTATGAAGAAATTGCCATGATTCTCAACAATAAACAGAAACAGTACCTCAAGGGCCTGGCCCACAGTCTGAAGCCGGTCGTCCTGCTGGGACAACACGGTCTGACCGAAGGGGTGCTGGCCGAGATCGATCTGGCGCTGAACCACCACGAGCTGATCAAGGTTAAGGTTGCGTCTGAAGATCGTGAGATGAAACAGCTGGTGATGGATGCCATCGTTCGCGAGACCGGCGCCATCAAGGTACAGAGCATGGGCCATGTACTGACCATCTACCGTCAGGCCAAAGAGCCCAAGATCCAGTTGCCGCGCAAGTAACAGGAAAGAGCATTCGCTCTTTCCTTCATTTCCCTTCTTCCCAAGTCGCTTGCCAAAATAGTTGCCAGGCCCTTAACCTGCGATGAATAGCCGTGGACACCCACTATGGACAAGCATCAGCTCCTCACCGATGAAGAACTGGCCATGCTGCGGGACCTGGGAAACGATGAAGACATTGCCACCAGCCAATACCTGCGCGGCACCCTGCCCCTTCCTCTCCAAAGCCTGTTGCAGCGAGCCAAGCCCCTGACACTCGAAGCCCGCATCGCCGGCTACCAATTGCGTTTCCCGCTCCACTGCACCCAGGCAGAGGAGGGCCACGCCGAGCTGCGCATCGCCGCGCCGACCATTACCGAGCTGGGTTCGCCCCATCTGCGCGCCTGGCGACTCGACGAAAAGGCCGTGCTTTGCACCGAAGACGCGGAGTACGAGGTATACAGCCTCTCCCTTGGAGGTCTCATCGTGGCCGGCTTGCCGGACGCCTTTGCCAAGGGAGATCCACTTGGCGGATACCTTCGCATCGAGGATCTCCCTCCCTTGGCCATGACAGGCACCCTCGTCAGGCACGTGGATGCCAATCCACATCGCCATGACTGGGCCGTCCAGTTCCGGCTGGGCAAGGAGGATCAGGAACAATTGCGGGACTGACTCTTCCAGCGCCACCAGGACGCCTTCGTCCAGGCCTATCAGGGTGACTAAAGACAACAGGGGAGCCCGGCTCCCCTGTCTCTTTCCCCGACGTTCAATCAGAGATAGGCAACTTCCAGGATCTCGTACTCCACATCGCCACCCGGCGTCTTGACGATGGCAACGTCATCCACTTCCTTGCCGATCAGGGCGCGGGCAATGGGGGAGTTCACGGAAATCATGTTCTGCTTGATGTCCGCCTCGTCGTCTCCCACGATGCGGTAGACCACTTCCTCTTCCGTTTCACTTTTGAGCAGGGTCACGGTTGCGCCGAAGATGACGCGGCCATTGTTGGCAATCTTGGTGACATCGATAATCTGGGCATTGGAGAGCTTGCCTTCGATTTCCTGAATGCGGCCTTCACAGAAACCCTGCTGCTCGCGGGCGGCATGGTATTCGGCATTTTCTTTCAGATCGCCATGTTCACGGGCATCAGCAATCGCTTCGATAATCTGGGGACGCAGCTCGGTCTTGAGATAATCGAGCTCTTGACGCAGCTTTTCAGCGCCGCGAACAGTCATCGGAGTATGATTCATAGTCGAAACCTGGGTTGCTTTATAAAGAGAAGCTGCGGCAATCAAAAGAGAGCCGCAGCTGTCGGTTCGGATGGGGCATCTTAATATGAAGCCGCCACAAAATCCATGTCAGCCCCTGCGAGCGGGATCCCGCTTTGGGCCAGCGTTACTTGGATTCCGAGACGCCAAGCGGAGCCGACACCGTCGGTTTGCCCTGCATGATGGCGATCTCGACACGTCGGTTCATGCGCCGATTCTCCGGGCTGTTGTTGGGCACCAGCGGCTGGGAATCCGCCATCCCTTGCACCACCAGACGATTGCCGTCAAAACCGGGCACCTTGATCATCTGGTGGGCAACCGCCACCGCCCGCTGGGATGAAAGCTCCCAGTTGGACTGGAACAACTCGTCCTCGGTGGCCACATTGTCGGTGTGGCCGGAGACGGTGATCTCCCCCGGCACATCCTTGAGCAGCGCAGCCACCTTGCGGATCACCGGCCAGAACTGGGGTTGCAGGAAGGCGGATCCCGCCGGGAACGCCGCTTTCTCGCGAATGCGAATGATGATCTGCTGACCCAGCGCCTCTATCTCGATGGCCCCATCCTGGATCTGGGCCTGCATCTGCTCCGCCAGTGCCTTGGCCAGGGTGTTGGACTGTTCCTGCGCCTTCTGGGCCTCCTGGGCGGTATCGCCACCGCTCTGCTGGCCTTCGGTCTTGTCATGTCCACCCGCCTTGTCCGCATCCCCAGGCTGGAAATCCAGCTCGGTCTGGGTCATGTCGATGGTCTGCTGCATGATGGTGTCAATAGGCGTCGGCTCGGGGCGACCAGGACGAAACTCCTGGGCGATGACCGAGGTTCCCTTGGGGATATCCTTGACCTCCAGGATGTTCTGCACCCCGAACGCCTTCTCCATGGAACCGGCGATCTGCTTGAACTTCTGCACATCCATCTCGGCAAAGGAGAGCAAGAGCACGAAGAAGCACATCAGCAGGGACATGAGATCCGCGAAGGTTCCCATGTAACCGGGCAATCCGGGAGGCGGGCACTTGCACTTTGCCATCTGTGCGCTCCTATTCGGTCCCGTTGTTGCGTTTGGACTGATTCAGGTAGTTCTGCAACATGGCCTGGATCACCCTCGGGTTCTGTCCATCCTGGATCCCCATGATGGCGTCGAGGATCAGGGTGCGACTCAACTGTTCCTCGCCGCTACGCAGTTCCAGCTTGTCCGCGATGGGGATGGCAATCATGTTGGCCTCGATGGCGCCATACAGGGTCGTCAGCAAGGCCACCGCCATGGCCGGACCGATGGATTTGGGGTCGCTCATGTTGGCCAGCATGGCCACCAACCCCACCAGGGTACCGATCATGCCCATGGCCGGACCGAGATCCCCCAGGGAGCGGAACACCTTGATGGCCGTGGCGTGACGCTCGGACGTCAGTTCGATGTCCTTCTCCATCACCGCACGCACCACGTCGGCATCATGGCCGTCCACCAGCATGTCGATGCCCTTCTTCATGAAGGTATTGGGGATCTCCGCCGCCTCCAGAGCCAGAAAGCCCCCCTTGCGGGCCGCATCCGCCAGTTCCACCGCCTTGGTGATGAGATCGTCGAGCTTGTCCCCCTTGTACATGAAGGCCTTGCCCGCGACCTTGAAGGCCATCAGAAACTGGCCGAGGTTGAACTTCATCATGCAGATGAACACGGACCCCAGTATGGTGATGTAGACCGATGGCATGTCCACATACATGCTCATGGGGCCGCCCAGCAACATGCCGTACACCACGACCCCGAACCCCAGCACTAAGCCTATCAGACTCCCTAAATCCACATCCCTACTCCTGTCGCCGAACATGCCGTCTAATTATATTGCGTTGAATTTTCTGCTATTGCGCCCCCGGCAGCAAGCCCGGCACACCGCAATCGCCGATCGGCAATGCGTGGTTGCATGCCCGTTCTTATCGGCCATGGTCAGGATAGTTTGAGGACGCCGCGTTTTTCTGCCTCCCCCCTGTGGCCGGTCGATGTTAAGATGAGCCGTTTTTTTCAATCCCCGAGGATGGACATGGCCAGTAAAAAAATCGACCGTCTGAGTTTTGATGCCACCCTGGAAGAGCTGGAAACCATAGTGCATCAACTCGAACAGGGCTCGCTCCCCCTCGAGGAGGCACTCAAACAATTCGAACAGGGCATCCATCTGGTGCGCGCCGGCCAGCAGAAGCTGGAACAGGCCGAGCAGAAGATCCAGATCCTCCTGACCCAGGCCGATGGCAGCGAGCAAGCGGTCCCCTTTCGAGCAGAACAAGGAGAGGAGTGAGTGACCCTGGACGATTTCTCCCGCCTGCATCGGCGCCGCATCGACGACTGCCTCTCCGCACAGCTTGACGCCCTGCCCGCCATGGCGCCACGTCTGCGGGACGCGATGAAATACGGCTTGCTGCTCGGTGGGAAACGGGTGCGCCCCTTCCTGGTCTATGCCGTCGGCGAGATGCTGGGCGTCAAGAGCGAACTGCTGGATGGCCCCGCCGCCGCCGTGGAGTGCATTCACGCATACTCCCTCCTGCACGACGACCTGCCCGCCATGGATGACGACGACCTGCGTCGTGGTCAGCCCACCGTACACAAGGCCTTCGATGAAGGCACAGCCATCCTGGCGGGCGATGCCCTGCAGACCCTGGCGTTTTCCATTCTGGCCGACCACCCCATGCCCGATACATTGATGGCCAACCGGGTGCGGATGCTGAGTGCCCTGGCCCGCGCGTCCGGCTATCTAGGCATGTGTGGCGGTCAGGCACTGGATCTGGACGCCGAAGGGCGCCGGATCAGCCTCGCCGAGCTGGAGCAGGTGCACCGCCACAAGACCGGGGCCCTCATCGAGTGCGCCGTGACCCTCGGCGCCCTGTGCAAGGCTGACGTGGAACCCGCCACCCTCACCGCCCTGCAAACCTATGCCGCCGCCATCGGACTCGCCTTCCAGGTGAAGGACGACATCCTCGACATCACGGGCGATACTGCCACCCTGGGCAAGCCGCAAGGCTCGGATCTGGCGCTGGAAAAGAGTACCTATCCGGCCCTGCTCGGACTCGACAATGCCCGTGAGCTGGCTCGCGAACTGCATGACAAGGCCTTAACAGCCCTGCAATCCTTGCCCTACAATACCGACATTCTGGAAGCGTTTGCCGATTACATCATCGAGCGAACCCACTAAACGCTGGATAACAGTAACAATATGAGCGTTGATATTAGCGATTTCCCCAACCTGGTCCTCGCGGACACACCGGTCGATTTGCGATCCCTCCCCTTCGAGCGGCTGCCCGTGGTGTGCAACGAGCTGCGCGAGTATCTGCTGCGCTCGGTGAGCCGCTCCAGCGGCCACTTCGCCTCCGGCCTTGGCACCGTCGAGCTGACGGTCGCCCTGCACTATGTCTACAACACCCCCTTCGATCGGCTGGTGTGGGACGTAGGCCACCAGGCCTATCCCCACAAGATCCTGACCGGACGACGGGAGCGCATTCACACCATTCGCCAGAAAGATGGCCTGCACCCCTTCCCCTGGCGGGAAGAGAGCGAGTACGACGTGCTCAGCGTGGGCCACTCCAGCACCTCCATCGGGGCGGCGCTCGGTATGGCGGTGGCGGCCGAAAGTGAAGGGCTTGGCCGCAAGGTGGTCGCGGTCATCGGTGATGGCGCCATCACCGCCGGCATGGCCTTCGAGGCCCTCAATCACGCCGGCGACGTCCACAAGGACATGCTGGTGGTGCTCAACGACAACGAGATGTCCATCTCCGAGAACGTGGGAGCCCTGAACAATCACCTCGCCAGGCTGATGTCCGGCAAGCTCTACACCACGATTCGCGAGGGGGGCAAGAAGGTGCTGGCGGGGCTGCCGCCGGTCAAGGAGCTCGCCAAGCGGGCCGAGGAGCACCTCAAGGGCATGGTGGTGCCCGGCACCCTGTTCGAGGAGTTCGGCTTCAACTACATCGGCCCCATCGACGGTCACGACATCCATGCCCTGGTCGAAACCCTGCGCAACATGCGCAACCTCAAGGGTCCCCAGCTGCTGCACGTCAAGACCAAGAAGGGCAAGGGCTACGAGCCGGCGGAAAAAGATCCCATTGGCTATCACGCCGTCCCCAAATTCAACCCGGATGACAGTGCCCTGCCCAAGAGCGCCGGTGGCAAACCCACCTTCTCCGCCATCTTCGGTCAGTGGCTGTGCGATATCGCCGCCAAGGACGAGCGCGTGGTCGGCATCACCCCCGCCATGCGCGAAGGCTCCGGTCTGGTGAAATTCAGCCAGCAATATCCGGATCGCTACTTCGATGTGGCCATCGCCGAGCAACATGCGGTCACCTTCGCCGCCGGTCTCGCCATCGCCGAGCAGAAACCCGTGGTCGCCATCTATTCGAGCTTCCTGCAACGGGCCTATGACCAGCTGATCCACGATGTGGCGCTGCAGAACCTGCCGGTGCTGTTCGCCATCGACCGGGCCGGTCTGGTGGGGGCCGACGGCCCGACCCATCAGGGTGCGTTCGACATCAGCTTCCTGCGCACCGTGCCCAACATGGTGGTGATGACCCCGTCCGACGAGAACGAGTGCCGCCAGATGCTCTACACCGGCTATCTGTGCAACGGGCCAGCGGCGGTGCGCTACCCCCGTGGCAGCGGCACCGGTATCCAGGCCGAGAGCGAGATGCAGGCCCTGCCCCTCGGCAAGGGACGTGTCGTTCGCGAGGGCAAGGGGACCGCCATCCTGGCGTTCGGCACCCTGCTGCAACAGGCCAGAGCAGCCGCCGAGGCGCTGGATGCCACCCTGGTGGACATGCGCTTCGTCAAACCCATGGACGAGGCGCTGGTGCTCTCTCTGGCCGCCTCCCACGATCAGTTCGTCACCCTCGAAGACAACGCCATCATGGGCGGTGCAGGCTCTGCGGTGAACGAGCTGCTGATGGGCTGCAAGCAGTGCAAACCGGTGCTCAACCTCGGCCTGCCGGACCGCTTCATCGAGCAGGGCACCCAGGATGAGATCTACGCCCTGCTGGGGCTGGACAGCGTGGGCATTCAGACCCGCATCGAGAGCTGGCTGCAGGCCTGACAAGGGTTATCGCAAGCAATAAAAAAGGGCGCCTGATGGCGCCCTTTTTTGTTATTCACTGTGCCAGACCAACCCTGTTCAGATACTGTCGCGAGAAGGCCGTCAACAAGGTTACAAGCCGCTCAGGAACCGAGACATACATGAGCACTCCTTGGTTCTACATAAGCGAGCAGCACATGAACCTTGATCACGGCCTCGCAGCCAGTTCGTGGATAGGTTTATCAGCCCTTGTAGATCTTCGGGTTGAACACATCCCGCAGCCAGTCACCCAGCAGGTTGATCACCAGCACCAGCACCACCAGGCAGAGGCCCGGGAAGGCGGTGATCCACCAGGATCCGGAGAAGATGTAGTTGAAGCCCACGCTGATGAGCGACCCCAGGGACGGTTGATCAACCGGCATCCCCAGACCCAGGAAGGAGAGGGCCGCCTCGCTCATGATGGCGTTCGCCACCTGCACGGTGGAGATGACCAGGATGGGGGAGAGGCAGTTCGGCAGAATGTGGCGGAACATGATGCGCGGGGCGCGGAACCCCATCACCTGAGCCGCTTCCACATACTCCTTCTTCTTCTCCGCCAGCACGGAGGCGCGCACCGTCCGGGCATACTGGGGCCACTCGGCGATACCGATGATCACCACCAGCATCAGGATGGCGAACTTCGAGTAGAACTCGGAGCCAAAGGTCGCCTGGAAGATGGCGGAGATGATGATGGCCACCATCATGGTGGAAAACGACAGCTGCACGTCGGCAAAGCGCATCAGCAGGTTGTCGATGCGACCACCAAAGTAGCCGGCCATCAGACCGATGACGATACCGAGCACCAGTTGCAGCCCCACCGCGAACAGACCAATGGTCAGCGAGATGCGGGCGCCATAGAGGATGGTGCTCCAGATGTCGCGTCCCTGGTTGTCTGTCCCGAGCCAGAAGCGGGCCTCGCCCCCTTCCAGCCAGGAGGGGGGCAGCTCCGCATCCATCAGATCGAAGCTGGTCTGGTCATAGACGTTGTGCGGTGCGATCCAGGGTGCCAGCAGAGCCGCCAGCACGAAGACCACAAACACCGCAAAGCTGAACATGGCTACCTTGTCCCGCAGGAAGTAGTAGACGATGTCGGAATTTTTGAAGCGTGCCCAACGACTCGGGCTCGCAGTCACTGCGTTACTCATGTGCTTACCCCTTGGCGGTCAGGTTGACGGTCGGGTTGATCAACCCGTAGAGCAGGTCGACCAGGGTATTGGTCACCACGAAAATGAGGCCGACGAAGATGACGTAGGCGGTGATCAGCGGCGTATCGACCCGGTGGATCGCCTCAAGGAACAGGAAGCCGGTCCCCGGCCACTGGAACACGCTCTCGGTCAGGATGGTGTAGGCCACCATAGTCCCGATCTGCACACCGCCCACCGTGATGACCGGCAGCATGGTGTTCTTCAGGGCGTGCTGGTAGTAGACCTTGTTGTTGTCCAGCCCCTTGGCACGGGCAAACTTGACGTACTCGGAGGAGAGCTGCTCCAGCATCTCCGAGCGCACCAGCCGGATGAACAGCGGCAGCATGATGGAGGAGAGGGAGACAGCTGGCAGCACCAGGTGCAGGATACCGTCCCAGGTGAAGAAGCCCGACTCCCAGCCCAGCAGGTTGTAAGTCTCGCCACGGCCATAGGCCGGCAGCCAGCCCAGCTGGATGGAGAAGAGGTACATCAGCATGATGGCGGTCAGGAAGACCGGGATCGAGATGCCGATGCTGCTCACCGCCATGATGAGCTTTGTCAGGAAACTGCGCGGTCTTATCGCCGAATAAACCCCCAGCGGAATGGAGACCACGACGATGATGAGCGCGGCGGCAAACACCAGCTCAAGGGTAGCCACCAGCTTGTCGAGGATAACCTCGAGGGCTGGTCGCTTGAAGAAATAGGAAGTGCCCAGATCCCCGTGTACCGCGTTCTTCAAGAAGCGGCTGTATTTCACGAGGAAGGGATCATTGAGTCCCATCTTGTCGCGCAGCTCCTGGCGCACGGACTCGGAGACGGATTGTCCCACCAGCTCGCGCAGCGGATCCCCCAGGTTGTCCTGGATGGAGAAGGCGACCAGGCTGATGACGAACATCACTATCACGGCCTGATAGAACCGTTTCAGCAGGAATGTAAACATGCTTGTCCTTCTACGTGGCCTGTGTCTTGGCACAGGCTTCTGTTAATGGCGGGGCAACCATGGGTGCCCCGCCGGGTCCTTCCTTAAACGCTTCGCTTACTTGTTGACCACCAGGTCACCCAGATAAGGGAAGTTCATCACGTTGACCACCGGCTTGATGTCGACGTTCTTCTTGGCACCGTAGGCCAGGTCTTCCCAGTGCAGCGGCACATAGGCAGCGTCGTCGATCAGCATGGCTTCCACCTTCTGCAGGATGGCGGCACGCTTGGCAGGATCGGTCTCGGTGTTGGCTTCCATCACCATCTTGTCAGCTTCTGCGTTGGCATAACCGCCGCAGTTGTACTGACCCATGCCGGTCTTGGCATCCTTGGTGAAGGTCAGGAACTCGAAGAAGTTCGCACTGTCTTCGGTGTCGGAGTGCCAGCCGATCAGCTGCATGTCAGCGGCGCACTTGTCAAACTCCGGCCAGTACTGGGCCACCGGCATGGTCTTCAGATCCACCTTGATGTTGATCTTGGACAGCATGGCGGAGACGGCCTGGGCAATCTTGACGTCGTTGACGTAGCGGGCAGCCGGGGAGATGAAGCTCATCTTGAAGCCCTTCTCGTAACCGGCTTCCTTCATCAGCTCCTTGGCCTTGGCCAGATCATACTGGGGCTTGAGCGCCTCGTTGTAGCCTGCGTAGCCTTTCGGGCTCAGCTGGCCGGCCGGGGTACCGAAGCCCTTGTTGATCTTGTCGACGATGCCCACCTGGTTGATGGCGTAGTTGATCGCCTGACGCACGCGCTTGTCTTTCAGCGCCGGGTTGGTGTTCTGGTTCAGCTCGATGATGATGGCACGGGTACCGGACAAGGTGACCAGCTGGGAATCCTTGCCGTTCTTCACGCGCTCCAGATCGTTCGGGGCAACCGGGTAGATCATGTCCACGTCGCCGCCCAGCAGGGCTGCGACACGAGTGGCGTCTTCCTTGATCGGTACCACGGTCAGGTTCTCGACGTTGCCCTTGGAGGCCTTGTCCCAGTAGTTGGCGTTGCGCACGTATTCCAGCTTCACGCCCTGCTCGCGGAACTTGACGCTGAACGGACCGGTACCGGAGACATTGGTGGAGGCGAAGGAGTCACCGTTCTTCACGATCTCGGCCTTGTCCTTGCCCGCCTCGGTCTTGCCGCTATAGAACTTGGAGTCCATCGGGAAGATGTAGGTGACGGTCTGCAGTACCAGCGGGAACGGCTTGGCGGTGACGAGATCCACGGTGAAATCATCCACCTTCTTGGCTTCGGCGATGGGGTCGAAGATCGCCTTGAAGTCCGGGGAGGCCTTCAGACGGTTGACGGTCCATACCACGTCATCGGCGGTGAAGTCGTTGCCGGAGTGGAACTTCACACCCTTGCGCAGGTGGAAACGGACGGTCTTGTCGTCGATGCGCTCATACTTCTCGGCCAGACGCGGCTCGAACTGCAGATCCTGGGTGTAACGCATCAGGGGGTCGAACACCAGGTGAGACATCTCCAGGGTCTGACCGGAGAGCTGCTCCTGCGGGTCCAGAGAGGTGGCGTCGGACGCGACGGCGACCTTGATGTCGGCAGCAGAAACGTTGAACGCGAGACCAGCGGCGAACAGCGCCATGGCGATCTTGGATAATCCTTTCTTCATGTCTTTCTCCATGCTTTTGGCTTTTTATTGACAGACAAACCGGCGAACCGGTGCTTTCCTAGCTTGCGATTTCCAGCCCCTCGCGGGACATTCCCTTGAATTCCGGCATGAGGGAGATCAGCTTGCGGCTGTACTCATGCTCGGCATTGGTGAACAGTTTCTCGGTCTCGGCCACTTCCACCAGATGACCGTGCTGCATCACACCGATGCGGTCGCACATCTGGCGGATGACCGGCAGATCGTGACTGATGAACAGCATGGTGAGCCCAAGCTCCTGTTGCAAGTCTTTGAGCAGGTTGAGGATCTGGGCCTGCACCGAGACATCCAGCGCCGAGGTGGGCTCGTCGCAGATGAGGAAGCGCGGGCGAGTCGCCAGGGCGCGGGCAATGGAGATGCGCTGGCGCTGACCACCGGAGAACTCGTGGGGATACTTGACCCCGGCGCCGCGGCCCAGGCCCACGTGATCCAGCAGGTCCCCGACGATCTGCTCTATCTGCCGCTCGCTCTCGGCGAGGCGGTGGAAGCGGATCGGCTCGGCGATGATGTCACGCACCTTCATGCGCGGGTTCATCGAAGAGTAGGGATTCTGGAACACCATCTGCATCTGGCGGCGCAGGGGGCGACGCTCGTGCTCCCCTTTCAGGGCGGTGAGATCGATCCCCTCGAAGACAATCTTGCCGGTGTCGGGCGGATAGAGCCCGGTGATGGCACGGGCGATGGTGGACTTGCCGGAGCCCGACTCCCCCACCAGACCGAAAGTCTCACCCTCGAAGATCTCGAAGCTGATGTTGTTGCAGGCGCGCACGTACTGGCGGCGGCTCGGGAAGATGGAATCCTTGGTGACGAACTTCAGATCCACGTTCTCCACCCGCAACAGCGCGCCTTCATAGGTGCGCTCGTCCTGACTCTGGCCGAGCCAGTGGGTCTTGAGATCGATGCTGGTATCCGCCGCACCGGCATCCTCGATATAGGAGACCAGGGGGAAGCGTACCAGCTTGACATCCGAGCGGGGAACCGCCGAGATGAGGCTGCGGGTATAGGGGTGATTGGGGCGGCCCAGCACCTGTTCCGTGGTGCCGAACTCCACCAGATCGCCGCGGTACATCACCGCCACCTTGTCGGTAACGTTGGAGACCACCCCCATGTCATGAGTCACCAGCATGCAGCCGACCTGGCGCTCTTTGCACAGGTTGCGGATGAGCTGGAGGATCTGATCCTGGATGGAGACGTCCAGCGCCGTGGTCGGCTCATCGGCGATGATGAGCTCGGGATCCCCGGAGAGGGCGATGGCGATCACTACCCGCTGGCGCATGCCACCGGAGAACTGGTGAGGATACTGCTTGATGCGCACGTCCGGGTTCGGGATCCCCACCGCCCCCATCAGCTCGAGGGCCTTGGCAAAGGCCGCCTCGCGGGACAGGTCGGTGTTGGCGAGGATGGTCTCCACCAGCTGCTGCTCCACGGTGAACAGCGGATTGAGGGAGGTCATGGGATCCTGGAAGATGAAACCGATACGCGAGCCACGAATGGCCCGCATCTCGTTCTGGCTCTTGCCGGAGATGAGCTCGCCGTTGAGGTAGATGTCACCACGGGCGATGCGACCGGGCGGGCTCAACAGATCGATGACGGCGTTGCCGATGGTGGATTTGCCAGCGCCGGACTCACCGACGACGCCGACGATCTCGCCCTTTTCAACAGAAAAAGAGAGATCCTTGACCGCGGCAAGCACCCCGTAGCGGGAGGGGTACTCGATCCGCAAGTTTTTGACTTCAAGCAAGGACATGGTTACCTCTGCGGGGGACATCCGTCCCAAATAATTCGTCCGTAAATCAGCCGCAGATGCTGGTTGTGCCTTGGTACTGCTCGAGAGCCGTTTTTGTGTAATTAACGCTCAATCCATGAGGCAGCCAAACCAGCGATCCGGGCGGGTTTTTTGCATTTTTTTGGAATAACCCGCGAGTAAGTTAGTCGGTTTGCCCGCAGGTGTAAATGATCCAGTTATACAATTTCGCAATACTTTGCCCAGAGAATGCCGACACCCTGGGGTTAAAATGTCGATAAAAGTCACATTACCAGAGATTACGCTGGCAATGCGAGACCATCAACCAATTATGTTTCAACAAAATAGCAACAAACCATCTTATTCACTATCAGCATTATGCTGGCGAGCTTCGAATGAGTAGTGAATATTTATGTGAAATGATTTTTTGACGGCAGCATATCCGGAGTAAGGAAAAATAGGCAGAGCTAAATAGGGACAATGCAGAAGGATCAACCTGGGCCACAGGCCCGCCGGCACGGCAAGCCGGGAGGGATTGCATACAAAAAAACGCAGGCCCCTCAGGGCCTGCGTGTGCGGTATATCCGACCTCTTTGCAAGAGGAGAGGAGTGAAAAAACAACGAGACGGGCGTTCGGGAGCCGCCTCCCCTCACCAGTGGGCAAGCAGTTGCATGCAGGCCAGGGCGAACAGGCCGGCGATGAGATCGTCCAGCATGATGCCAAGCCCGCCGTGAATGCGGCGATCGAACCAGGAGATGGGCCAGGGCTTGAGCACGTCGAACAGGCGAAACAGCACGAAACCCGCCAGCACCCACTCCCAGCCGGCCGGGGCCGCAATCATGGTGACCCCGAATCCGATGACCTCGTCCCAGACGATAGCCCCGTGATCCGGCATCCCGATGGCGTCGGTGGCGCTCTGGCAGATGCGGATGCCCGCCACGAAACCCACCACCAGCAGGGCGATGAACCAGGAGGTCGACAGCCCGCTCACCAACAGATAGAGCGGGATGGCTGCCAGGGTCCCCATGGTGCCCGGCGCCTTGGGGGAGAGGCCGGAGCCAAACCCCACCGCCAGAAAGTGGAGCGGGTTTTTAAGGTTCAGCCGCGTCAGTTCGGGCTTTATCTTGAAAGACATCATGCGAAGTGATCCCAGCCCTTGAGGTGCAGTTCGACGGGTTGTTCGTCCTGCAGGTAGTCGATGCCAGGCTCCCCGACCAGGATGCGACCGATGCGGGTGAACTTCACGCCACAATTGGCCAGCGCCGTGTCCAGGGCACCGTGATGCTCCTGGGGCACGGTGAAGCAGAGCTCGTAGTCGTCGCCCCCGGCCAGAGCCAGCTGCCAGGCATCCATGGCCGGCACCGCATCCTGCAACACGGGGGAGAGGGGCAGCAGGTTGAGATCGATCTGGGCCCGCACGCCGGACGCCTTGAGGATGTGGCCGAGATCCGAAGCCAGGCCGTCTGAGAGATCCAGGGCGCTGCTGGCCAGCCCGCGCAGGGCCTGACCGGCCAGGATGCGGGGATGGGGATGGCCGAGGCGCGGCAGCACGGCCGCCAGCTGGTTCTCGTTGAGGGTGCGCTTGCCCAGCAGGTGGGAGAGCGCCAGGGCGGCATCTCCCAGGGTACCGGTCACGTAGACCCCGTCACCGGCCTTGGCGCCGCTGCGCATCAGAGCGCGACCTGCCGGGACCGATCCTTTCACCGAGACGGTGATGGAGAGGGGCCCGCGGGTCATGTCCCCCCCCACCAGCGCCACGTTGTAGTACTCGGCGAGCTCGAGGAACCCTTCGGCGAAACCGGCGACCCAACGCTCGTTGATGGCGGGCAGGGTCAGGGCCAGGGAGACCCAGCGCGGCTCGGCCCCCATGGCGGCCAGATCGGAGAGATTGACCGCCAGCGCCTTGTAGCCGAGATCCACCGGATCCATGTCGGGGAAGAAGTGCACGCCGCTCACCAGGGTGTCCGTGCTCACCGCCAACTGGGCGTCGGGGGGCAGGGTCAGCAGGGCACAGTCATCTCCAGGGCCCATCACCACGTCCTTGCGGGCGTGGGGGACCTTGAAGTACTTCTCAATCAGCTCAAATTCACCCATACAGTAAAAAGCCAGCAATAAGCTGGCTCCTCTCTTAATTGCTGACGGACAGCAGGATCAGCGCTTGGGCAGCGTCTTGATCACCTTGTCCAGGACGCCGTTGACAAACTTGTGGCTGTCATCGGCGGCGAAGGCTTTGGCCAGCTCGATCGCTTCGTTGATCACCACGCGCGGCGGCACATCTTCACGACGGGTCAGCTCGTAGGTCGCCAGACGCAGGATTGCCTTGTCCACCATGTCCACTTCTTCCAGCGGACGGGAGAGGAAAGGCGCGAACACCTTGTCCAGCTCGTTGCAGTGGACCGCTACCCCGAACAGCAGATCGCGGAAATAGTTCAGGTCCACACCCTTGGTGTCCTGATCGATCTTGAACTGCTCTTCGATGTCGCCCACGTTGGCCTGGGTCATCTGCCACTGGTAGATGGCCTGGGTGGCGCAATGGCGGGCCTTACGGCGCTCGGACGGTTTCAATGCATTTCTCCTCGTTACACGTCCAGTTGTTTCAGGACGTTGATCATTTCGAGCGCGCTCAGTGCAGCCTCTGCACCCTTGTTACCCGCCTTGGTACCGGCGCGTTCGATGGCTTGTTCAATGTTTTCGGTGGTCAGCACGCCGAAGGCAACGGGAATGTCATATTCCATCATTACCTGGGCCAGACCCTTGCCGTTCTCGCTCGCTACCAGTTCGAAGTGGTAGGTACCGCCGCGGATGACGGTGCCGAGTGCGACGATGGCGTCGTATTGACCGCTCTTGGCCAGCTTCTTGGCCGCCAGGGGAATTTCGACGGCCCCCGGTACGCGCACCAGGGTCAGATTGCTCTCCTGGACCTGACCTTGACGCTTCAGCACGTCCAGCGCGCCGTTCACCAGGCTGTCATTGATGAAGCTGTTGAAACGGGCAACGACAATAGCAACACGCGCCTCGGGAGCGGCGATATTTCCTTCGATAATCTTCATTGGAAATCCTGTCTCTGTGCAATCAATTAGGGGCCGGGCTCAAAAGTGCACGCATTCTAGCACAACAGAGCCGCGACAAAAAACCATGGCCGCAACGGGCGGCCATGGTGATGAATTCAACCGTACGCAGCGCTTACTCGCCGACGTACTCCACCACTTCCAGACCAAAGCCACCGAGGGCATGGTACTTCTTGGGGGAGCTCAACAGGCGCATCTTGCCGACCCCCAGCGCCTTGAGGATCTGGGAACCGACGCCGACCCGGCGCGAGGTGCCCTGCCACTTGGCCCCTTCCGGTGCCAGCCCCTTGTCGGCGGCTTCAAAACCCTTGACCCGGGCCAGCAGCTCGGCGCCATGGGCTTCCGCCCCCAGGATCACCAGCACCCCGCCCTCGTCGGCGATGCGGGCCATGGATTTGGGCAGCGGCCAGCTGCGGGCGCTGTGGCGGTCGGTGAGCAGCAGATCGCTCAGCACGTCGTGCAGGTGCACCCGCACCAGGGTCGGCTGGTCGGCCTTCACGTCCCCTTTCTTCAGGGCGAAGTGCACCTGGTTGTCGATGGTGTCGCGGAAGGTCACGAGGTCGAACTCGCCGTATTCGGTGGGCAACTTGCACTCGGCCACTTTCTCTACCGTGGTCTCGTGCTGGTTGCGGTATTCGATAAGGTCGGCAATGGTGCCGAGCTTGATGCCGTGCTCCTCGGCGAAGATCTCGAGATCCGGGCGCCGGGCCATGGTGCCGTCTTCGTTGAGGATCTCGACGATGACGGAGGCTGGCTCGAAGCCGGCCAGCCGGGCCAGATCGCAGCCCGCTTCGGTGTGGCCGGCGCGGGTCAACACGCCGCCATCCTGCGCCATCAGCGGGAAGATGTGGCCGGGCTGCACCAGATCGGCGGCCTTGGCATGGGGCGCCACCGCGGCCTGCACGGTGACGGCGCGGTCGGCGGCGGAGATGCCGGTGGTCACCCCTTCCGCCGCCTCGATGGAGACGGTGAAGGCGGTGGAGAACTGGGCATTGTTGCGATCGACCATCAGCGGCAGCGCCAGCTGCTTGCAGCGATCCCGGGTCAGGGTCAGGCAGATGAGGCCACGACCGTAGCGCGCCATGAAGTTGATGTCTTCCGGGCGGACACAGGAGGCGGCCATGATCAGGTCCCCTTCGTTCTCCCTGTCTTCGTCATCCATCAGGATCACCATCTTGCCAGCCTTGATATCGGCAATGATTTCCTGGGTCGTGCTCAGCGCCATGGGCTACTCCATCAACATGCTTGGGGATTGAGCCAGTCGGCTCGACTTGATACTGCGTATTGTGCTCTAGATGGGGGCACGCAGCCCCGTTTCAATCCGCGCGGGATCACAGAACCGCGTTTTCCCGTCAAAACGGCTCACAAGAATCCGGACTGGGCCAGCTTCTCCAGGGTCAGGGTAGAGGCACTGCTCTCCTCGCGCTTGCCCGTCATCAGCCGCTCCAGATAGCGGGCTATCTGGTCCACCTCGAGGTTGACCCGGTAGCCGGGTTTCCAGCGGGCGATGGTGGTCTCCTGGGCGGTGTGGGGCACGATGGTCAGCCGGAAGAGATCCCCCTGCACGGCGTTGACGGTGAGGCTGATGCCATCCACCGCAATCGACCCCTTCTCGGCGATGTAGCGGGAGAGCTCTCCCGGCGCCTTGATCCAGTATTCGATGGCGCGGCCGCTGGACGATTTGCTCTTCACCTCGCCGATGCCGTCCACGTGGCCGGAGACCAGGTGGCCGCCGAGGCGGGAGGTGGGCATCAACGCCTTCTCGAGGTTGACCGGATCCCCCACCTTGGCGGCAGAAAAACCGGTGCGGGAGAGGGTCTCCAGGGAGACGTCGGCGGAATAGCTGTGATCCCCGAGCGCCACCACGGTGAGGCAGACGCCGTTGGTGGCGATGGAGTCGCCCAGCTTGACGTCACTGAAGTCCAGGGTCGGCGCGTGCACGGTGAGGGCCATGTCCTCCCCCTGGCGACGCAGCTCGGCCAGGGTTCCCACCGCTTCGATAATTCCGGTAAACATGCAGATCACCTTGCTGATGACGGGGGCGACGGATGCCCCCGTGAACATTGAAAAATCAGGCTATTTTCGCAGTGATGCGAATATCCTGGCCAAGCATGCGCACATCCTTGAGGTTGAGTTTGGGGGCCTGGAACAACCGGGTCAGCCCCGGCAGATGGAACAGACCGCGCCCCTCATCCCCCATCAGTTTGGGCGCCTGGTAGAGCACAAGCTCGTCCACCAGCCCCTTCTCCAGCAGGGCGCCGCACAGCCGCGGCCCCGCCTCCACCAGTACCGAGTTGACGTTCTGTTTGGCCAGCAGCATGAAGAGGCTGACCAGATCCAGCTTGCCATCCAGCAGCGGCACCTCCAGCTGCTGCACCCAGGCGGGCCACTCACCGGATGCCTTGTGGCGGGCCAGCAGTACCGGGCTCTCGCTCTGGAACAACGGCAGATCCGGGGTGAGCCGGTTTTGCGAATCCACGATGACCCGCAGTGGCTGGCGCAGGGTCTCTTTGGGATAGACCGCCTTGACCGAGGGGGGCAGCTCGTCCCAGCGCACGGTGAGGGAGGCGCCATCCGCCAGCACGGTTTCGGCGCTGGAGAGCACCGCATCGTGACGGGCCCGCAGCCGCTGCACGTCCCGGCGCGCCTCTGGAGAGGTGATCCACTGGCTCTCGCCACTCGCCATGGCGGTGCGACCATCCAGGCTCGCCCCCAGCTTGACCGTCACCAGCGGAAACGCGGTGCGCATCCGCTTGAAGAAACCGGGGTTGAGGGCCTCGGCTTCCGCGGCCAGCAGGCCGAAATCGGTCTTGATCCCCGCCTCGGAGAGCATCCGCAGGCCGCGCCCGCCCACCTGGGGATTGGGATCCACCATGGCAGCCACCACCCGGGTCACCCCGGCCTTGATGAGCGCCTCGGCGCAGGGCGGCGTGCAACCATGATGGGAGCAGGGCTCCAGGGTCACATAGGCGGTGGCACCGCGGGCCTCTTCCCCTGCCGCGTGCAGGGCATAGACCTCGGCATGGGGCTCACCGGCCCGCTTGTGCCAGCCCTCCCCCACCACCACGCCGGCCTTCACCAGCACGGCGCCGACGCAGGGGTTGGGAGCCGTGGTGTAACGGCCGCGCCGGGCCAGTTCGAGGGCCCGGCTCATCCATTGGTAATCGTCTTGACTAAACATCCGGGCTCCTGTGTCCAGCAACCTGTCCCCCGTGGCACGGCCATCCGATGGGACAAGAAAATAGGGTGTACGCGCTTGCCGCACGCCTTCTCGGGCAGATCGGCCATGGCATCTGACGCCATGGCGACGGGCACACACATCGCAGGATGCGGCCGCACGCCCTCATACTTTTTCACCAGTGCAACGATGCGCTATCTGGATGTCTCACTGGTGTAACAACTGGCGCTGCCGCAACGGCAGCCCCTCTCTTATTCACATAGGGAGCGACAGGCCGACGTTACTTCTCCAGCTTGGCGATCTCTTCCCCGAATTCGCGAATGTCTTCAAAGCTGCGGTAGACGGAGGCAAAGCGGATGTAGGCCACCTTGTCCAGGCTCTTGAGATCATCCATCACCAGATTGCCCACCAGCTGGGAGGCCACCTCCCGCTCACCGGTGGCCCGCAGGCGGGACTTGATGTGGTTGACCGCCTTCTCGATGGCCTCCATGCTCACCGGCCGCTTCTCCAGCGCCCGCAGAATGCCAGCACGCAGCTTGTCTTCGTTGAAGGGCTCGCGGGAGCCGTTGGACTTGATGACGCGGGGCATGACCAGTTCGGCCATTTCGAAGGTGGTAAAACGCTCGTGACAGAGCAGGCATTCGCGACGGCGGCGCACCTGATGGCCCTCGGCCACCAGACGGGAATCGATCACCTTGGTATCAACGGCACTACAGAAAGGGCAATGCATCTGACCTCCGGCGTGGATGAAAATGGGCGCGGGCCCCGGGGGCTGGCGCTAGGCCGGCCAGTGTAACACGGCCATCCAGAACCGGTAAAAGCCCATGAAAACAAGGGACAACCAGCCAGACCTTCGGGCAGGACTCAGTCGTCATAGGGCAACGCCTCGGGGTCGCAATCCTGGTAATCGGGGGCAGGATCCGCCGCGAACCGGCGAGCAGCCACATGGCTGTGACCCAGCATCAGCGCCTTGCCCACCCGGTGCATGCCATCCATCACCCGGCCGGCGCTGTCCAGCAGGATGGGATAGGCGAGATCCGCCGCCATCATGAGCTGGCAATGCGCCACCACGCTGCGCACCGTGGGCGTGGCGTCGCCATGGCCGTACCAGTGGTTGCGGTCAAGCTCGGCAATCTCGCCGAGTGCCACTGCCTGCACTGGCAGGTTGCGGCTCAGCCGGATCAAGCGGCGCACATCTCAGGCCAGCAGCCCCTGTTCGCTGGCGCGAAAGTGGTACTGGGCGCGAACCGTCTGCCGCAGTGACGCCTCCAGCGCGTCCTCTTTCATGTCATCGCACATGGTCACCTCTGTCTCATCTTGCCAGACGCTGCAAAAAACAATGCCACCCGAGGGTGGCATTGGTCTTCAACCTGAAGGTCAGGCTGATTATGCGTAGACCGGGAAGCGGCGGCAGATGTCCAGCACCTTCTCGCGCACGGTCGCCAGCACTTCTTCGTTGTCGTGGCTGTCCAGCACGTCGCAGATCCAGTTGGCCAACTGGATGGACTCGGCTTCCTTGAAGCCGCGGCGGGTGATGGCCGGGGTGCCGATACGCACGCCGGAGGTCACGAACGGGGAACGCGGGTCGTTCGGTACGGAGTTCTTGTTGACGGTGATGTTGGCCTTGCCGAGGGCTGCATCGGCATCTTTGCCGGTCAGCTCGCGACCGATCAGGTCAACCAGCATCAGATGGTTGTCGGTACCGCCGGAGACGATCTTGTAGCCGCGCTCGATAAAGGTCGCCGCCATGGCCTTGGCGTTCTTCACGACCTGGGCCTGGTAGGTCTTGAACTCGGGCTCAAGCGCTTCCTTGAAGGCCACGGCCTTGCCGGCGATGACGTGCATCAGCGGGCCGCCCTGACCACCCGGGAAGACGGCGGAGTTCAGCTTCTTGTACAGATCTTCGTCGTCGGCGGCGGAGAGGATCAGACCACCGCGCGGACCGGCCAGGGTCTTGTGGGTGGTGGAGGTGACCACGTGAGCGTGGGGCACCGGGTTCGGGTAGACGCCAGCGGCAATCAGACCGGCCACGTGGGCCATGTCCACGAACAGGTAAGCACCGATCTTGTCGGCGATTTCGCGCATGCGGGCCCAGTCGACGATGCCGGAGTAGGCGGAGAAGCCGCCGATCATCATCTTCGGCTTGTGCTCAACGGCCAGGCGCTCCATCTCGTCGTAGTCGATCTTGCCGGACTCGTCGATGCCGTAGGGGATGATGTTGTACAGCTTGCCGGAGAAGTTGACGGGGGAGCCGTGGGTCAGGTGACCGCCGTGGGCCAGGTTCATGCCGAGCACGGTGTCGCCCGGTTGCAGCAGGGCCATGTAGACGGCGCTGTTGGCCTGAGAGCCGGAGTGCGGCTGCACGTTGGCGTAGGTGGCACCGAACAGCTCTTTGGCGCGCTCGATGGCCAGGGTTTCAACCACATCCACATACTCGCAACCGCCGTAGTAACGCTTGGCCGGGTAGCCTTCGGCGTACTTGTTGGTCAACTGGGAGCCCTGGGCTTCCATGACGCGGGGGCTGGTGTAGTTCTCGGACGCAATCAGCTCGATGTGCTCTTCCTGACGACGGGTCTCGTCTGTGATGGCCTGCCACAGCTCTGGATCATAGCCGGCGATGGTCATGTCACGTTTCAACATCCGTTTATCTCCTGAAAATCGTTTGCGCGATAGGTGAAGTGGGCCCGCGCATTGTAACGTGAGCTGGATCAAAGAGACAGTCCAACCACCCAAAAAATTGTTTATAAAATGTAAAATACGTCGCAAATTTCGAATCCCGCCCCCTGGCTTCGCTCATCCCCCCGGCCTCCCCACACCAGCAATCCGGCTCCAGCCATCGTCCCCGCTTCCCGGGCAAGGCGATGAAAACCAGAGCCAGATCATGGATATAGCATTTACTAATAGATAACATCTTTAGGCCATGGGACATCTGCACGAGCGGGTGTCGCTCCCTGCCATCCCGGAACACAAGGGGAAACGCCATGATGGATCATCTGATGCTGTTCGTGATTGTCGCGGTCTTCGCTCTCTTCTACTGGGTCTACTACACCGCCAGCCGCAAGGGTGCCTGCACCGCCAACTGGGAGACACTTCCCACCCGGGAGCAGTACCTGGCGGCCCATCCCGGCGCCGCCGACGGGGATCTCATTTTCTGCATCCATTGCGGTCATCATCAGCAGCGGGAGGTCGGCCTGGTGCACCAGATGGATTACCGCCGCCAGCACATCTGCCCCCGTTGCAAGCAGGTGCTCTATCGCGTCGAGGAGTAGGTCGGCCTCCTCGTCGCCCACGGTGATCCCGCAATAGCGCCCCCCTCTCCTGGCGCTATCCGGCCAAAAGACCCCATGAGTTTCCTTTATTTTTAAAGTCGTTAGAATCGGGGGCCATCAAGGCTCCCGATTGTCATCCACGGAGGAAAAATGCAGGAATTCATGGCGACCAGCGAACGCCGGGCCGAGCTTTACTGGTGGTTTTCCACCCTGTTTGCTGCCGAACTCAGTGATGCACAGATCGCTGAATACGACACCTATGACGTGCGCAGCTTCTTGAAGAGCCTCTCTACTCTCGACCCCATGCGCGAAGCCGTGGCCGAGCTCAACGACGCCATCGCCCGCCTGCTGGTGCGCCCCGAGCGCCAGACGGCCCTGGCCGCCGACTTCGCCGGCCTGTTCCTGAGCGCTCCCGGGCAGGGTGCCCTGCCCTACGAATCCCTCTACCGGGGCGAAGACAAGCAGCTGATGCAGGCCCCCATGACCGAGATGCAGGCACGCCTCGATCGCCTCGGCATCAACGTCAGCGACAAATACAATGAGCCTGCCGATCATCTGGCCATCGAGCTGGATCTGATGGGCAGCCTCATCATCCGCGCCGCCGAGTCGACCACCGCCGACCAGCGCGAGGCGTGGCTTGGCGAGCAGGAGTCCCTGCTGCACGGCCACCTGCTGGGCTGGTTCGAGCGCTTCGAGCAGGCCTGCCGGGCCGCCGACACGTTTGGCTTCTACGGTGCCAGTGCCCGCCTGCTGGGGGTGTTCCTCAAGATGGACGCCAACTACCTCTCCCTGGTCAAACCGGCACCGTCCGCCGACTGAGCCCGCCATGAAGACAGCCCTGCTTCTTATCGCATGCTGGCTGCTGGCCCTGATCCCGCTGGATCAGGGTCTCACTCCCCTCGTGACGCTGCTGTTCAACCCGGACCGCGCGCTCTACGGCACCGCCCAGCTCACCGGCTTTGCCGGCATCCTGCTGACCCTTTACCTCGCCAATCTCGGGGTGGAAGTGGTGCTGCGTCGCCGCTTCCAGATAGCGGGCATGCTGGCCCTGCTCGCCGCCTGGACAGATTTCATCAACAGCAGCGGCACCGAGAGCCACTGGCTGGTGCTCTACGCCATGGCGTTGCCGTTTCATCTGGTGGGCTGGCTGGTATTTGTTCGCGGGATCCAGGCGTTTGGCCGCCAGAAAGGCTGACATCTCGTTGATTTCACACCCTTCTCACACTTTCTTTCTCTCCTGACACTTCCTGCCATACTGACACAGTCGTCCAAATGACAAAGCAATCAATTCAGGAGCCTCCATGGAAAAAGTGCTACCCGAATCGGTTCCGACACGGCATTTGTCAGGCCCGCTCTCTCCCCACGAGTTGCAACAGCTGTTCGCCCAGGCGCCCGTCGGGATTGGGGTCTTCGATCACGAATTCAGGTGTCGCGACGTCAACGGACGCTTTGCCGAACTGACCGGCCTCGCGCGGGCAGAGCACCCGGGCAAGACGCTGTTCGACATTGTCCCTGCCCAGACTCCCCAGCTGCTCCCGCTGTTTCAGCAACTGCGGCAAGGTCCCCCCCGATGCACATTTGAGGTGGAAATGGTCGGTCTCTCCCGCGCGGCCTCCCCGGCACGCTGGCAAGTGAGCGTCAGCTCCGTGCTGGATGAGGACGGCTCCTTCAGCGGCATCTTCCTCGTGATGAGGGAGTCCGCACAGACAGGCCCCCGCCTCGACGCGCCCGCGTCCCCCGGCCTGCAGGAGATGACCCACCTTCATGCACTGCGTCTCTATCAGGCCGAAGCTCGCTTGCAGCACCTCTCCTATTACGATCCCCTCACCGATCTCGGCAATCGCCATCTGCTGCAAGAGCGCCTCACCCTGGAGATAGAGACGGCCAGGGTGAACCACCACGTCCTGGCGCTGCTGTTCATCGATCTCGACGGCTTCAAGCTCATCAACGACAACCTGGGGCACAGTGCCGGCGATCTGCTGCTCAAGCTGTCGGCAGACCGCATTCGCCACTGCCTGCGCCCCGGAGACATCGCCATCCGGCTGGGGGCAGACGAATTTCTGGTGTTGCTGCCCGCCATCAGAGACACCCAGGATCTGCTGGTTCTCATCGAGGGGTTGCAACGCAGGCTGCACGATCCCGCCGACATCGCCCAGGAGCGGGTGAGGCTCTCCGCCAGCATCGGCGTCTCCCTCTATCCGGAGCATGGCCAGACCCCGGACAGCCTCATCAGCGCGGCGGACAACGCCATGCATGAAGCCAAGCGCCGTGGCCGCAACGGCTATCTGTTCCACTCCCCCGACATGACGGCACAGACCAGGGAGCCGATGCTGCTGGAGCAGGGACTGCTCAAGGCCATTGAGCAGCAAGAGTTTCGCCTGCTCTACCAACCCATGACGGATCTGGCGGATGGTCATCTCAGCGGCCTGGAGGCCCTGATCCGCTGGCAACATCCCAGCCTTGGCATGATATCCCCGGACCGTTTCATTCCGGTGGCAGAGGAGTGCGGTCTCATCGAACCGCTGGGCGAATGGGTGATGCGCACCGCCTGCCGGCAAGGGCAGCAGTGGCTGGCCGAAGGGCTCGCCGTGCCCAGGCTCTCGGTCAATGTGTCGGTCAGGGAGATGCGCTCCCACGACTACGTGGAGCGGGTGACAGCCATTCTGGCCGAGACCGGTTTTCCTGCCGAGCGGCTGGAGATCGAGGTGACCGAGAGCATCATCCAGAGCGTGGATCACAGTCTGCGGCTCTTCACCCGTCTCAAGGCGCTGGGGGTGCAGATCGCCATCGACGACTTCGGCACCGGTTTCTCCTCCCTGAGTCTGCTCAGGAGCCTGCCCATCGATCGCATCAAGATAGACGTTGCCCGACGACAAGCACAGCCGCGAGCTGTGCCGTACCATAGTCCAGCTGGCCAGCTCCCTCGGCATGGCCGTCACGGCGGAAGGGATAGAAACCCAGCCCCAGCGCCAGTTCCTGCAATCCCTGCGTTGCGAGGAGGGACAGGGCTACCTGTTCAGCCATCCCCTGCCAGAACCCCAGCTGCCTTCCCTGCTCCCCGTCCGCCATTGAGCCTTGGCCGCGCCACCACGAAAGCAAAGAAGGGAGCCCATGGATCCCTTCTGCTTCCTCATCATGGCCTTCCGGGCCGCTATCTTCGTCGCTATCCAAAAGTCTAATTGCCCTCGGGAACCAAAGGTATAAGTTGTTACTCAATCATTAAGAAAATGTATTCACAGGAGTGAGAGATGAGCGAGAGCAAGGTCTACCCGGTCAAGGCCCACATCGGCAACGGCGCCCTGCTGGACAAGGAAGGTTATGAAGCCATGTATCAGGCGTCGGTGCAGGATCCGGACGCCTTCTGGGGGGAGCAGGGCAAGATCCTCGACTGGATGACCCCCTACACCCGCGTCAAGAACACCTCCTACGATCCGGGCCACGTCTCCATCAAGTGGTATGAGGATGGTCTGCTCAACGTCTCAGCCAACTGCCTGGATCGCCATCTGAGCGAGCGCGGCGACAAGGTCGCCATCATCTGGGAAGGGGACAACCCGGCCGAAGATCGCAAGATCACCTATCGCGAACTGCACGCCGAAGTGTGCAAGTTTGCCAACGTGCTCAAAGCCCAGGGGGTCAAGCGTGGCCACATGGTCTGCCTTTATATGCCCATGGTGCCGGAGGCGGCCATCGCCATGCTGGCCTGTACCCGCATCGGGGCCGTGCACAGCATCGTCTTCGGCGGCTTCTCGCCGGAGGCGCTCTCGGGCCGCATCATCGACTCCGGCGCCTCCATCGTCATCACCGCCGATGAGGGGTTGCGAGGCGGTCGCCCCATCCCCCTCAAGAAGAACGTGGATGAGGCCCTTACCCACCCGGATACCAAGGTCAGCAAGGTGATCGTCCTCAAGCGCACCGGTGGCAACGTGGCCTGGCACGAGCACAGAGACATCTGGTGGCATGATGCGGTCAACGCCGCCAGCCCGGATTGTCCACCCGAAGCCATGGGCGCCGAAGATCCCCTGTTCGTGCTCTACACCTCCGGCTCCACCGGCAAACCCAAGGGTGTGCTGCACACCACGGGCGGCTATCTGGTCTATGCCGCCCTCACCTTCAAATACGTGTTCGATTACCACGAAGAGGACATCTACTGGTGTACCGCCGACGTGGGCTGGGTCACCGGTCACTCCTATCTGGTCTACGGGCCGCTGGCCAACGGCGCCACCACCGTCATGTTCGAAGGGGTGCCCAACTACCCGGCTACCAACCGCATGAGCCAGGTGGTGGACAAGCATCAGGTCACCATCCTCTATACCGCCCCCACCGCCATTCGTGCACTGATGGCCAAGGGCAAGGAGGCTGTCGAAGGCACTTCCCGCACCAGCCTGCGCATCATGGGGTCGGTGGGTGAACCCATCAACCCGGAAGCCTGGGAGTGGTACTACCGCACCATCGGCGACGAGCGCTGCCCCATCGTCGACACCTGGTGGCAGACCGAGACCGGCGGCATCCTCATCACTCCGCTGCCCGGCGTCACCGCGCTCAAGCCCGGCTCGGCCACCCGTCCCTTCTTCGGAGTACAGCCTGCTCTGGTGGACAACCTGGGTGAGCCGCTGGAAGGCGCCACCGAGGGCAACCTGGTGATCACCGACTCCTGGCCCGGCCAGATGCGTACCGTGTTCGGCGATCACGAGCGCTTCGAGCAGACCTACTTCTCCACCTTCCCGGGTCGCTACTTCACCGGCGACGGTGCCCGTCGCGACGAGGACGGCTACTACTGGATCACCGGCCGGGTGGATGATGTACTCAACGTCTCCGGCCACCGCATGGGCACCGCCGAAATCGAGTCCGCTCTGGTGGCCCATCCGAAGATCGCCGAAGCGGCGGTGGTGGGTGTTCCCCACGAGATCAAGGGACAGGGCATTTACGCCTATGTCACCCTGATCGCCGGGGAAGAGCCGAGCCGCGAGCTGCACAAGGAAGTGAAGGAGTGGGTGCGCAAGGAGATTGGCGCCATCGCGACCCCGGACGTGATCCACTGGGCCGAAGGGCTGCCCAAGACCCGATCCGGCAAGATCATGCGGCGTATCTTGCGCAAGATCGCCACCGGCGAAACCGACAGCCTGGGGGATATCTCCACCCTGGCGGATCCGGGGGTCGTTGACAAGCTGATCCGCGAGAAGTCGGAAGCGGCGTGAGTCTCTTCCCCACGTCAACAGAGCCGGCCACGTGCCGGCTTTGTTGTTTTCGGGATCCGGACAGGGCAGAGTTCGGTGGCAGGCAGGGCTTGCGGGCAAACCAGGCCAATAAATAGCCAGATGTAGAGATTAGACCAGTAAAATGCTGCTAATTTTCACGAAATCAATATAATTGCGAAATCTGTGTGTCAGGGCACACCGATTTGTGCAAAAATTGGCTAGATTTTTGGTAGTCCAAAGATAGCTGATAGATAGCAGCATAATCATCGAGGATGTACTCAATATGTCGCAACATCACCGAATCCTCCTGCTTAACGGCCCCAATCTGAATCTGCTGGGCAAGCGGGAGCCGGGAATCTACGGCAGCAAGACGCTCGATGAGATCGTCGCTGATCTGACGCGCAGCGCCAGCGAACTCGGTGTCACCCTGGAACATCTGCAATCCAATGCCGAGCACGAGCTGATCGGCCGCATCCATCAGGCCATGGGCCAGGTGGATTTCATCATCATTAATCCCGCCGCCTTCACCCATACCAGCGTTGCCCTGCGCGATGCCCTGCTGGGTGTGGCCATCCCCTTTATCGAGGTTCACCTGTCAAACGTTCATGCCAGGGAGCCCTTCCGTCATCACTCCTATCTGTCTGATGTCGCCAAGGGGGTGATCTGCGGGTTGGGTGCCGATGGTTACCAATTCGCTTTAACCGCGGCCGTGCATCAGTTGCGCGCGGCTTGATAATCACTGATCAGATAAAGAAGAAAGAGAATGCTAATGGATATCCGCAAAATCAAGAAGCTGATTGAACTGGTTGAAGAGTCCGGCATCGCCGAGCTGGAAATCTCCGAAGGGGAAGAGTCCGTTCGCATCAGCCGTAATTTCTCCGGCCAGGTTAGCGTTGCCCCGCAGATGATCATGCCCCAGGCCGCAGCTCAGGTTGCCGCACCGGTTGCCGCTGCTCCGGCAGCAGCCGCTGCGCCTGCTGCCGATGCCGCCCCGAGCGGTCATCTGATGCGCTCCCCCATGGTGGGCTCCTTCTACCGCTCCTCCAGCCCGGAAGCCAAGCCGTTCGTGGAAGTCGGTCAGCACGTCAATGTCGGCGACACCCTGTGCATCGTCGAAGCCATGAAAATGATGAACCAAATCGAGTCTGACAAGGCCGGCGTGATCAAAGCGATCCTGGTTGAAAATGGTCAGGCCGTCGAGTTTGACGAGCCGCTGTTCATCATCGAATAAGGGAAAATGCCACCCATGTTGGACAAAGTAGTCATCGCCAACCGCGGTGAAATTGCCCTGCGGATCCTGCGCGCCTGTAAAGAGCTCGGGATCAAGACAGTGGCCGTTCACTCCACTGCCGATCGGGAGCTCAAGCATGTGCTCCTGGCGGACGAAACCATCTGCATCGGCAAACCTGCCAGCGGTGAGTCCTACCTCAATGTGCCGGCCATCATCGCCGCCGCCGAGGTGACCGGTGCCGTCGCCATCCACCCGGGCTACGGCTTCCTCTCCGAGAATGCCGACTTCGCCGAAGTGGTCGAGAAATCCGGCTTCATCTTCATCGGCCCGCGCGCCGAGACCATTCGCCTGATGGGTGACAAGGTCTCCGCCATCGAGGCGATGAAGAAGGCGGGCGTGCCCTGCGTACCCGGCTCCGACGGCCCGGTGGACAACGATGCCAAGCGCAACGCCGCCATCGCCAAGCGGATCGGGTATCCGGTGATCATCAAGGCCGCCGGTGGCGGTGGTGGTCGCGGCATGCGCGTGGTGCGCAACGAGGCCGAACTGGCCTCCGCCATCGCGCTGACCAAATCCGAAGCGGGCCAGTTCTTCAAGAACGACATGGTCTACATGGAGAAGTACCTGGAGAACCCGCGCCACATCGAGATCCAGGTGCTGGCTGACGGTCAGGGTACCGCTCTCTATCTGGGTGAGCGGGACTGCTCCATGCAGCGCCGTCACCAGAAGGTCGTGGAAGAGGCGCCGGCCCCCGGCATCACCGACGAGATGCGCAAGTTCATCGGTGAGCGCTGTGTGCGCGCCTGTCTCGAGATCGGCTACCGCGGTGCAGGTACCTTCGAGTTCCTGTACGAGAACGGCGAGTTCTATTTCATCGAGATGAACACCCGTATCCAGGTGGAGCATCCGGTCACCGAGATGGTCACCGGCGTCGACCTCATCAAGGAGCAGCTGCGCATTGCCGCCGGTCAGCCCCTGTCGATCACCCAGCAAGACATCCGCATTCGTGGCCACGCCATCGAGTGCCGGATCAATGCCGAAGATCCGGCCACCTTCCTGCCCTCTCCCGGTCTCATCCAGCGCTTCCACGCGCCGGGCGGCCTGGGCGTGCGCTGGGAATCCCACATCTATGCGGGTTACAAGGTCCCCCCCTACTACGACTCCATGATCGGCAAGCTGATCTGCTACGGGGAGAACCGCGACGTGGCCATCGCCCGCATGCGCCACTCCCTCGACGAGCTGGTGGTGGAAGGGATCAAGACCAACATCGTCCTGCAAAAAGAGATCATGAAGGACGAAAACTTCCAGCACGGTGGCACCAACATCCACTACCTGCACAAGAAGTTGGGTCTGTAATGGCTTGAGGCCCGACCCATTGAGCACGGTGGCAGCACAGAACAGCCACCACCTGCACAAGAAGTCGGGTCTGTAATGGCTTGAGGCCCGACCCATTGAGCAATGGTGGCCGCATGAGCAGCCACTCCCAGCACAAGAAGTCGGGTCTGCAAAGACCCCTTTCATCGGGATATTGCGCGATCCACCCGGATCGCCAACGTAAAAAAGGGCCATGGCGACATGGTTTTTGTTATTCTGCGCCCCGCTCACTCGTCGGAGGCCACAGTGAACCGTTTCGCACTCGCCCGTCGGGAAGCAGCCTTCTGCCTGCTGCTGACCCTGCTCTACTTTGTCGCCTGGTATGGCTCGGCTTATTTCATCCCCGAGGATCTCGAGCTGTGGGACCTGCCCCTCTGGTTCCTGCTCAGTTGCATCCTGATGCCCCTGCTGTTCATCGGCCTCTGCGCCCTCATGGTGGATCGCCTGTTCGTCGATATTCCCCTGGATAGCGAGGTACCACCCCATGAATCTTGAGCTGATGCTGCCGCTCTGCATCTATCTTGTGCTGGTACTGGGGGTCGGTTTCTGGGCCAGTCGCCACCGGACCGGCGGCAACTTCATGCAGGAGTACTTCATCGGCAACCGCAGCATGGGGGGGCTGGTGCTGGCCATGACCCTGGTGGCCACTTATACCTCTGCATCGTCCTTCATCGGCGGGCCGGGGGCCGCCTACAAGGTCGGCCTCGGCTGGGTGCTACTGGCGATGATCCAGCTGCCCACTGTCTGGCTCACCCTGGGGGTGCTTGGCAAGAAGTTCGCCATCATCGCCCGCCGGGTCAATGCGGTGACCATCAACGACATGCTGTGGGCCCGCTACCAGAGCAGGGCGGTGGTCGTGCTGGGTTCAGTCACCATCATCCTCGCCTTCATCGCCACCATGGTGGTGCAGTTCATCGGCGGCGCCCGCCTCCTGGAAACGGCGACCGGCCTCAGCTATCAGCAGGGGCTCTTCCTGTTTGCCAGTTGCGTGCTGCTCTACACGGTGATCGGCGGCTTTCGCGCCGTGGTGATGACGGATGCCCTGCAGGGCATTGTGATGCTCATCGGCACTGGCGCCCTGCTGGCGGGCATCCTCATCGCCGGTGACGGGTTGCCGAATCTTGTCCACCAGCTCAAGGAGATAGATCCCAAGCTGGTGAGCCCCCAGGGGGCCGGCGACATGCTGACCCAGCCCTTCATGCTGAGCTTCTGGGTGCTGGTCTGCATCGGGGTGGTGGGCTTGCCCCACTCGGCGCTGCGCTGCTTTGGCTACCGGGACAGCAAGGCGCTGCACCGGGGCATCCTCATCGGCACCATCGTCTGCGCCCTGCTGATGTTCGGCATGCACCTGGCCGGGGCACTGGGCCGCGCCATCCTGCCCGGCATGGACAGCCCGGACAAGATCATGCCCTCCCTGATGATGGAGGTGCTCCCCCCCTGGCTGGCGGGGGTCTTCCTGGCCGCCCCCATGGCGGCCATCATGTCCACCATCGACTCCCAGCTGATCCAGGCCTCCGCCACCCTGGTGAAAGATCTCTACCTCAATTACCTCAACCCCAGGCAGGAGAAGCTGGAGGTCCGGGTGCCGCGCCTCTCCCTGCTCTGCACTCTGATCCTGGGTACCCTGGTGCTGCTGGCGGCGCTCCAGCCCCCCGAGATGATCATCTGGCTCAACCTGCTCGCCTTCGGCGGCCTGCAGGCGGTCTTCCTCTGGCCCCTGGTGCTCGGCCTCTACTGGTCCAGGGCCAACGGCCCGGGAGCCCTGGCCAGCATGGTCTGCGGCATCCTCTGTTACGGTACCTTGAGCCAGTGGGGGATCAAGGTGGCCGGCCTGCACGCCATCGTCCCGAGCCTGACCCTTGGCCTGGCAGCCTTTGTCCTGGTCAGCCTGCTCACTCCTGCCCCGGATCAGCGTGTCCGTCGATTGTTTGATCAAAATTAAGAAAAGGATCAATAAAGGAAGGCTCGCCTATTCCCAAATGGGGGCTCACGGGTAAAATGTGCGCCACGTCACAAATACCGTGCCCCCATGCCAGTCCAGAACGCCAGAAAGATCCTGACCCAGTCCTTGCAGCGCCTCGGCTATGCCCTGTTGCTGCCCGTCTCCATCCTGCCCCTGGCCGCCCTGCTCCACCGGCTCGGCCAGCCGGACGTGCTGGATCTCGCCGTGCTCTCCCTCGCCGGTCGCGCCCTGTTCAGCCAGATGCCGCTCATCTATGCGGTGGCCATCGCCTTCGGGTTGAGTCGCCAGGGGCAAGGAGCTCAGGCGCTCGCCGGTGCGGTCAACTTCCTGCTGCTGAGCTCGGCGCTGGGCACCCTGGTGCCCGGGCTGCATGCGGACATGATCTGCGGCCTGCTGGCCGGGCTCGTCACCGCCATGGTCTGCTCCCGGGCCCGCGCTCTGCGGCTGCCGGGCTGGTTGCGCCCCCTGCAGGAAGATCTGCCGGGCATGTTGCTCTCGGCGCTGGCCTGCCTGCTGCTGGTGATCCCCCTCTCCATCCTCTGGCCGCTGCTGGAACAGGGGCTCACCCTGCTCGCCTCCGATCTGCTCACCACGCCATTTGGCGCCTTCTGCTACGGCGTGCTGAACCGGCTGCTGATCCCCCTCGGTCTGCACCAGGTGCTGGGCAGCCTCATCGGGCTCGGGGAGAGCAACCTGCAAGCCCTCTCGACCGCCCAGCCACTGCATGAAGGCTATGTGGCCGGGCTCTATCCGGTCATAATGTTCGGCCTGCCCGGTGCCTGTTTTGCCATCTGGATCCATCGCCAGCGGATGCAGCAACTGCCCCAGGGAGGGCTGCTGCTCACCCTGGCGCTCACCTCGGCACTGGTGGGCATCACGGAGCCCATCGAGTTCCTGTTTGCCTTCACCGCTCCCTGGCTGTTTCTGGCCCATGCCCTGCTGACCGGACTGTCGCTGGCCATCTGCAGCGGGCTCGACATCCAGGTGGGCAGCTACTTTTCTGCCGGATTGCTGGACCTGGTCCTGAGCTACCACGCCGGTCTGCACAGCTTCTGGCTCATCCCCCTGGGCATCCTCTTCTTCGTCGTCTATGCCCTGCTCTTCTCCCGGCTGCTGGAACACGCCCCCCTCAGTCTGCCGGGCAAGCCCATCGCCGAGGATCTCTCCCGGCTCGCGACCGTGGCCCCCACCGATCCCCAGATGCTGGCTATCCAGTACCTCAAGATGCTGGGGGGCATGGACAACCTGCAGGCCATGAGCGTCTGCCTGACCCGCCTCAGCCTGCGGGTTCGCGACATGGCCCTGGTGGATCAATCCTGCCTGGCCAGACTGGGCTGCCTCTCCTGGGTCGTGCTCAACGAACATCAGCTGGTGCTGGTGCTCGGCCCCCATGCCGGCCTCATCGAAGGGCAGATCCGCATGCTGGCGGAACGCCAGTCGGTCCCGCTCGGTCTCGAACCGGCTCAGGCTCCCCTTGGCCAGCACCAGTGATCAGGCGAAGGGAAGACGTTCGGCCACGAAGTCCATCAGGCTGCGAAGGGCGGGGGCCAGGTGTTCCCGGCTCGGGTAGATGAGATAGAAGGGGTTCACCGGAACCAGGAGATCCGGCAGCACCTTGAGCAGTCGCCCCGCCGCCAGATCGTCGCCGCAGACATGGGCCGGCAGCAGGGCAATCCCCCCGTCATGAAGTGCCAGCTCCCGCAGCGCCAGCAGGCTGTTGCTCTGGCAGGCCCCGCGAGGGCGCCAGCCCCCCTCCTGCAATGGCCACACCGGCAAGGAGCCATGTACCAGGCAGGCGTGTCCGGCCAGCTCTGAGAGCTGGAGCGGCGTCCCGTTGGCCGCCAGGTAACCGGGAGATGCCACCAGATGGCGCGCCACCTGGCCGATGCGCCGGCAGATGAGGCTGGAATCTTTCAGCGGCGCCGCCCGCAGCGCCAGATCGTAACCTTCCCCCACCAGATCCAGCTGTTCATCGCAAAGGGTCAGCTCCAGCACCACCTCGGGATAGAGGGCGCGAAATTCGGCCAGTATCCGGCCAAGCAACAAGGTTCCCGTGGCTTCGGGAGCAGTGATCCGCACCCGCCCTCCAGGAGCCGCGCGCAACCGCGCCATCGCCAGATTGGCGCTGCGCGCCAGTGCCAGCAGCTCCTGACAATGGGCCACATAGATCTCCCCCTGGGGCGTCAGGCTGAGCCTGCGGGTGGTGCGTTGCAGCAACCTCACCCCGAGCCGGGATTCGAGGCGAGAGATCTTCTGGCTCACCGAGGACTTGGGCATGCCGAGCACCTCGGCCGCCCCGGTGAAGCTCCCCTGCTCCACCACTGTGGCAAACAACCCCATCAACTCCAGTTCGACATTGTTCATATATTCAAACAGTCTTTACCAATTACCCATCTTAATCTTGATAATCATCCAGACTAGAGTGAGTGGCAATCCCGAACACTGCTATTTGAAAGGAAAAGCCATGAAAGCCATCGCCCTGACTCACTATCTGCCAAGCAACCACCCCCACTGCTTCATCGAGAGCGATCTACCCGATCCGACACCGGGCCCGCGGGATCTGCTGGTACGGGTCAACGCCACCTCCATCAATCCGGTCGACACCAAGGTACGCGCCCCCAAGGACAAGGTCGAAAGCAGCCCCCGCGTGCTGGGCTGGGACGCCGTGGGCGAGGTGATCGCCGTCGGTAGCGACGTCACCCTGTTCAAGGCCGGTGACAGGGTCTGGTATGCCGGCGACATCAGCCGCCCGGGCAGCAACAGCGCCCTGCAACTGGTGGACGAACGCATTGCCGCCATCGCCCCAGTCACCCTGACCGATCTGGAAGCCGCCGCCCTACCGCTCACCGCCATCACCGCCTGGGAAACCCTGTTCGAGCGCATGAGCCTTACCCGCGAAAGCACCGGGCGACTGCTGATCATCGGGGGCGCCGGCGGGGTCGGTTCCATCGCCATCCAGCTCGCCCGCCAGCTCACCGGCATGGAGGTGATCGCCACCGCATCGCGCCCCGAAACCCGGGAGTGGTGCCTGGACATGGGGGCCCACCAGGTGGTGAGCCATCACCATCTGCAGGCGGAGCTCAAGGCGCTCGGCATCAGCGAGGTGGATGCCATCTTCTGCACCAACGCCACCGAGCAGCACTGGAACACCATGGCCAGCCTCATCCGTCCGTTTGGTCATATCTGCACCATCGCCGAGTCCAGTGACCCCTGGGATCTGGGTCTGCTCAAACCCAAGAGCGTCACCTTCAGCCAGGAGTTCATGTTTACCCGCTCCCTGTTCCAGACCCCGGACATGATAGAACAGCACAACCTGCTCGGCCGGGTCGCGGCCCTGATCGATGAAGGGGTGCTCAAGACCACCCTCAGCAAGGTGGTGCCCGAACTGACGCCCCTCACCCTGGCCCGGGCTCATGCCGAGCTGGAAGCGGGTCGCATGGTGGGCAAGCTGGTGATCGACATGAGCGGCTTCCATCGCTGAGGCACAGCCCAGGCGGGGCTTACCGTCCAGCCTATTCCCTTTTAGGTAAATAAATGCACCATCATGGGGTGAAATCACCAGTGACAAGCCCCAAGAGTGCACAGCCCCGCAGGTGACCTTTGTCCCTGACGGGCATCTCCCCCGAAAAAACCATAAAAAAGAGGCCATCCCGTCGGGATGGCCCTAAAAACCTGAACGTTGGGGTAACAATCACACACATATCCTTATGCAGGACATCTGTAACTTTGCAGATAGCGTGCCAATCTCTGCTTTTCCCTCCCAATTAACCGCTTTTCAGCGCACCGGCATAAAAAAAGCCACCCGAAGGTGGCTGAAAAAAGATGACGGAACTTCATAGAGCAAAGCATTCAGCGGGAACAAGTTGCTTCCCGTCACCCATGAAGGAATACATTAACCGTGCCAACTTGGCAGAGTTACCTCCCTTCCCCATGAGGCCATGGTCAAACCACGACAGCACGGGCCCATGATGATAGAATCCCGCGGTTTCACATTTATGAAGAGCCGACGCCATGCCCTGGATACAAATTCGAATCAACGCCACTGCCAAGACCGCAGACAAGGTGAGCAACATGCTGCTGGGGCGTGGGGCCCAGGCGGTGACCTTTATGGATGCCAAGGATGTGCCCGTCTATGAGCCCATGCCTGGTGAAACCCCGCTCTGGGGCGAGACCGAAGTAATGGGACTGTTCGATGCCGAAACCGATCCGGCTCCCACCATCACCTTCTTCCAGCAGATCTTCGGTGAAGACGTGGGCTACAAGGTCGAACAGCTGGAAGACAAGGACTGGGTGCGCGAGTGGATGGATCACTTCCACCCCATGCAGTTCGGCGAGCGGCTCTGGATCTGTCCGAGCTGGCGCGACGTGCCGAACCCCGATGCGGTCAACGTCATGCTGGACCCGGGCCTGGCCTTCGGTACCGGTACCCACCCCACCACGGCGCTCTGCCTGCAGTGGCTGGACGGGCTGGATCTGGCCGGCAAAACCGTAGTCGACTTTGGTTGCGGCTCCGGCATCCTCGGCATCGCCGCCCTGAAACTGGGGGCCGCCCGTGTCATCGGTATCGACATCGATCCTCAGGCCATCCAGGCCAGCCGTGACAACGCCGAGCGAAATGGCGTAGCCGACCAGATCGAACTCTACCTGCCGGCGGATCAACCGCAAGACGTCGAAGCGGACGTGGTGGTCGCCAACATCCTGGCCGGCCCGCTGCGGGAGCTGGCGCCGCTTATCGCCGGCCACGGCAAGGCGGGCAGCCTGATGGCCCTCTCCGGCGTGCTGGAAAGCCAGGCGCCGGAGCTGGAGACCATCTACGGCCAGTGGTTCGAGATGGACCCGACTGCGGTGAAGGAAGAGTGGTGCCGCCTCTCCGGCCGCAAACTCGGCTGATAAGCAACAAGCTACTGTGGCAACCAACCCATCGGCCGCAAAACAAGCCACGGCAGTTGCCAACCCATCGGCCGCACACTCGGCTGACAAGCAACAGGCCACAGCGGCAACACTTAGGTCGCTGAACGACAAGGGCACCCCAGCAGGGTGCCCTTGTCGTTTCCGGACGCCGTTCTCCTTCTGCCCACTCTGGGGAGAGCCTCACGCTTCTCTGCCTCCCGATGGCTTATCCTCTCTTCCTCCCCCCATCGAGGCCCAGTCATGACCGAATACGAGAAGATGATCGCCAGCCAGCCTTACAACTGCATGGCGCCAGAGCTGGATCTGTTGCGCCGGGAGACGGCCCGCCTGTACCGCCGCTTCAATCGCAGCGACGAGGAGGATGAACAGCTGGCACTGCTGCTGCAGATCGTCGGCGAGCTGGCACAGGGTGCCTTCATCTGCCCGCCCTTCTACTGCACCTATGGCCGCCACATCCACCTTGGCAAGGGCAGCTACATCAACATGGGGGCCACCCTGCTGGACAATGCCTCCATTCGCATCGGCGCCGAGGTAATGATTGGGCCGAACGTGCAGATCTACACCGCCGCCCATGCGCTGGACGCCGATGAGCGTATTCAGGGGGTTGAGACGGCGCTGCCGGTCACCATCGAAGACAGGGTCTGGATAGGCGGCGGCGCCATTCTGCTTCCCGGCGTCACCATAGGGCGGGAAGCCGTCGTGGGTGCGGGCTCGGTCGTGACCAGAGATGTACCGGCCGGTGCCAGGGTGGCAGGCAACCCGGCACGGCTGCTACCAGTCAAAGGTTGAGCGGAAGGCCCGAGGCTCGCTCAGGCGCTTTCCAGCAAGCGGTCGATGCAGTGCACCACCTGCATGCTGGCGTTTTCCATGGTCTTGAGCTGCTCGACCATGCTTTTGATATCCCCCTGCTCGCGCGCGTGCAGGGCGGCCTTGCCGCTCTCGTGGACCCGTTTGTGGGGCCCGTCCAGTTCACGAAAGCCCGGCTTGTGGGCGAAGAGCTCCGCACCCTGCCCCTCGAAATACCATTTGCCCAGCCTGCACTGAGCGTGGTCGCTCACCGGCTCGTGAAAATGCTGCTGATCGATGAGCCGATAGATGGTGTTTTTCCAGACGGCGTGATCCAGCTTGGTGGTATTGAGGAAGGAGGTGGTGGCCGCGCTGTGGATCACCTGCTGCATCCGGCCAGATTGTGCCAACACCTGGGTCACCACCACATCGATCTGGGAGGAGGAGGTCGCCACTTCGGCGGCACTGGCCTGGTTGTCATCGATGATGGACTTGATCTCCTGCGCCTGGGCCACTATCTGTCTGACCAACACCTCTATCTGGCTGCTGGCTTCATGGGCCTTGCTCGCTAGCTGACGCACCTCATCGGCGACCACGGCGAAACCTCGACCAGCTTCACCGGCCCTGGCCGCCTCGATGGCCGCATTGAGTGCCAGCAGGTTGGTCTGATCCGAAATGCCCTGGATGGCGGTCACGAACTGATTGATGGCGGATGTGCTGGCATCGAGCTGATGGACGGCAGCGAGGCTGCGAGCCGCCTCATCCGTGATGGCATGGGCGCGATCGGAGAGACGGGTGATGGCGCCCCGGGTCTGGGCAAAGAGCTGATCCAGCTCGCAGAGCGCTCCCTTTTCCGCCATCAGGTGCTCGGCACTGCCAGCCAGCGCTTCCCGCACGCTCTGCAGCATCTCACCTCCCTGGTTCTGGCAGGAGATCACCTGATTGAAGAGATCGCCACGTTCCCGGCTAGTGCGCTGCATGTGCTCGTATTCACCGATGGTGGCACGCAATTCGGCCAGCTCGCTCTGGTACTGCTGCTCTTTGAGAAGCATCGCCTCCCTGAGCTGTTGATTCTCTTTTTCAAGCTTGCGGTTGAACCACATATGGCCTCCGAATGGCAAAGGTGCGGACAGTCGACGTCAAAGGGAAGCCTCTGACTCTCTTGTCTCTGCCGATACTGGCGGATCCCAGGCCGGATTTCACCTGCAAATGCAGGATATTTGACCCTGATCCTGATTCCAATCGAGGCCACATCAATGGCTGTGCAAAAGATCGCCACAAAGAGGCCGGGTGAGGTAGAGAAGAGGCAGAGGAGAAAGAACGCTGACGTGCCAGCCCTACAAAAAATGAAGCCCAATGTCATCAAGACATTGGGCTCTAAAAAGGTGCTACGGAATTGCGACTCTCATCGCAGAAAATTAGAAGGGGTCACCTTCTAAACTGGCAGTGGGATAATAACGTGGCGCAAACGTTTTACATAGCGTAATAAACCAGGAGTGAGAAGAATCTCTCACAATTCAAAAAATGTCCGGTCAACCCCCTTCTACCCTCTTGGCAAGTGCGTATTTATCAGTACAGCCTGACGGCTTTGTCAGAAAACAAAAAAGCCCTGAATAATCAGGGCTTTTGGCGTTATGCGCTTCAGAAGCTGCGCACGAAGTCCTGGATGGGCAGCTCGCGCAGCTTGCGGGCCTCCAGCATGGGGGTGCCAAGGTAGAGGAAGCCCACCAGTTGATCCTCCGGTGCCAGCCCCAGTGCACCATGGATCTGCTCGTCGAAGATGAACCAGCCGGAACGCCAGATGCCGTTGAAGCCCTGGGCCTGGGCCGCCATCTGCATCGCCATCAGGGCGCAACCGGCAGAGAGCTCCTGCTCCAGTTTCGGTACCTTGGGGTGCGCCTGATAACGGGTCGCCACCGCGATCACCAGGGGAGCACGCAGTGGCGCGGCGCGGCACTTCTCGACACTGTCCGCATCCTCGCCACGGGCATGGGCGGCATCGGCCAGCAATGTCCCCAGGCGCTCACGCCCCTCCCCTTCGAACAGGATGAACTGCCAGGGGGTCAGAGTGCCGTGATCCGGCGCCCGCAGCCCGGCCTTGAGGATATTGTCGAGCACTTCGCCACTCGGGGCAGGCTCGGCCAGACGACCACAGGAGTGGCGATTGAGTAACAGATGGAGGGCATCCATGGGGCAGTTCCTTGTCAAAGGCGATGATGGCGCTACCTTAGCACAGCACTGGATGAAGAAAACCCCTGGGGTTCAGGGCAATGCTGTTCACTTAAGAGAATTTGAGTTCCAGTCCACGTAGTATCAGGACAAAAAAGCGAGGGAGGCATGATGCCTCCCTCTTTCTATTGCAAGCCCCGCTGGATAAAGGCTGGAGGAAGATCGACTGGACACAGCCTTGCCCCCTCAACTCAAATCCAATTTATGAATAATCAGTCAAAAAAGTGCTTATCTGAACAGCATTGTGGGGTTCAGGGGGTTTGTCAGGATACGAAAGGGTCGGGAGGCTAGATGACGGCAGCCAGCTCCGCCCCTTGCCGGATGGCGCGTTTGGCATCCAGCTCGGCGGCCACGTCGGCACCGCCGATGATGTGCACCGGCTTGCCAGCAGCCTGCAGACCAGCCTGCAACTCCTTGAGGGGTTCCTGTCCGGCACAGATGATCACCTGATCCACCGGCAGGCACTGCTGCTGGTCGCCCACCTGGATATGAAGCCCGGCATCGTCGATACGCAGATACTGGACGCCGGAGAGCATCTGCACCTTGCGATTCTTGAGCACGGTGCGATGGATCCAGCCGGTGGTCTTGCCAAGGCCGTCGCCCACCTTGCTCTCCTTGCGCTGGAGCAACCAGATCTGGCGCTCGGGGGCATCGATTTCGGGGGTAGTCAAGCCGCCGCGCTCGCCGAGCTGCTTGTCGATGCCCCACTCCTTGAGCCAGTGATCGCGATGGCTTGCGGCATCCGGTGATCCTCTCTTCTCCACCAGGTATTCGGCCACGTCAAAGCCGATGCCGCCGGCGCCGATGACCGCCACTGCCTGGCCGACTGGTTTGTGATCCCGCAGCACATCCAGATAGCTCAACACCTTGGGGTGCTCGATACCCGGGATATTGGGAGTGCGCGGGCGGATGCCGGTGGCGAGGATCACCTCGTCAAAACCGCCGCCCAGCAGGCTCTCGGCACTCTGGCGCTGGCCCAGATAGAGCTCGACGCCGCACTTCTCCAGCCGTTTGGCGAAGTAGCGCAGGGTCTCGTGAAACTCCTCCTTGCCCGGGATCTGCTTGGCAAAGTTGAACTGGCCGCCGATTTCGCTCGCCTGATCGAACAGGCTCACCTGATGGCCGCGCTCAGCGGCGTAGCAGGCAAACGCCAGCCCCGCAGGACCCGCCCCCACCACCGCCAGCTTCTTGGGCTGGGGCACCCGGCCAAACGTCAACTCGGTCTCGAAACAGGCGCGGGGATTGACCAGGCAGGAGGCACGCTTTTGCTTGAACACGTGGTCGAGGCAGGCCTGGTTGCAGGCGATGCAGGTATTGATCTCGTCCGCCCTGTCTTCAGCCGCTTTGATGACGAATTCGGGGTCCGCCAGGAAGGGGCGCGCCATGGAGACCATGTCCGCCTCCCCCCCCGCCAGGATGCGCTCCGCCACCTCGGGGGTGTTGATGCGGTTGGTGGTGATGAGGGGCACCTTGAGGTGCTTTTTCAACTCGGCGGTCACCCAGCTGAAGGCACCGCGCGGCACGCTGGTGGCGATGGTGGGAATGCGCGCCTCGTGCCAGCCGATACCGGTGTTGATGAGGGTGACCCCCACCTGCTCCAGTGCCCGGCCAAGTGCGATCACTTCCTCCAGGGAGGAGCCCTGCTCCACCAGATCCAGCATGGAGAGGCGGAAGATAATGATGAAATCCGTGCCCACCCGCTCCCGCATGGCGCGGACAATCTCCACCGGGAAGCGCATGCGGTTTTCACTGCTGCCGCCCCAGCCATCGGTGCGTTTGTTGGTGCGCTCGCAGATGAACTGGTTGATGAGATAGCCTTCCGACCCCATCACCTCAACCCCGTCATAACCGGCCGCCTTGGCCAGCGCCGCAGTGGCGGCGAAGTCGCGAATGGTGCCGCGGATCTGCCGCTCGCTCATGGCCCGCGGCTTGAACGGGGAGATGGGAGCCTTGAGGGCGCTCGGCGCCAGGCTGAACGGATGGTAGGCGTAGCGGCCCGCATGAAGGATCTGCAGCGCTATCTTGCCCCCTTCCTGGTGCACTGCCTCGGTCACCTTGCGGTGTTTGGCTACCTGCCAGGGAAAGCTCAGCTGAGAGCCGTGGGGCACCAGCCGCCCCCGCAAATTGGGGGCGATACCGCCGGTCACGATGAGACCGACCCCGCCACGGGCCCGCTCACCATAGAAGGCGGCCAGCTTGTCAAAGCCCCCCTTTTCCTCCTCGAGGCCGGTGTGCATGGACCCCATCAGTACGCGGTTGCGCAACTGGGTAAAACCCAGATCGAGGGGGGTCAGCAGCGTGGGATAACGGCTCATGATGCACTCCTTGTCGAGGTCGATGTGCACGGGGTCATGCTCCAGCCTTCCTGGCTGCCTCGGGTGACGGGCAGTAAAAAGAAGGGGGTGGGTGGAGATGGGGCCGGCTCATCGGGCCTTTCAGTTAATTTTTTGTTATCAAACTGGAGCTAGAGTAAAGAATCGAAAACTCTTTTTCAAACAAATGTTTGGACATTTTTTCAGCGAACAGCCGTGTTCCGAAGTGGCGGGGGGCAGTCGACTCAAGGGGAAATGGCAATTGGCTGCGCAACTGGTTAATAATGGCTGCTCTCAACCCATTAACAGGGCGACAACGCAGCTATGTCTATTTTCAAAGGTCTGGGATGGCTCTTTCGCAGCCTCTGGCGCCTGCTCAACTTTACCCGCTTGATGCTGGTCAACCTGCTGTTTCTTCTCGTCGTGCTGGTCATCGTCTTCAGCGTCAGCCAGAGCGAGACCCCAAGCACCCCCATCGAGGGGGCGCTCACCCTCAATCTCTCCGGTGTGCTGGTAGAACAGCGCACCCAGACCGATCCCACGGTGCAACTGCTCAGGCAGATGGACAAGGGGGACGAGCAGCCAAGCGAAATCGTCCTCTCCGATCTGCTGTGGGCCATCAAGAGCGCGGGGAATGACGATCGCATCAAGGCGCTGGTGATCAAGCCCCAGGGTCTGCAAGGGGCCAGCCTCTCCAAACTGCAGGAGGTGACGGCCGCCATCGACGCCTTCAAGGAGAGCGGCAAGCCGGTCATCGCCATGGCGGACTACTACAGCCAGGGGGCCTATCTGCTCGCCGCCCACGCCGACCACGTGCTGCTCAACCAGAGTGGTGCCGTGCTGATCGAGGGGCTGGGTGTCTACCAGACCTACATAAAGTCGGCACTGGAGAAGCTCAATATCACCCCGCACGTCTTCAAGGTCGGCACCTACAAGTCCTTCGTCGAGCCCTACACCCGGGACGAGATGTCCCCCGAGAGCAAGGAGGCGAACCAGCGCTGGCTGGATCAGCTGTGGCAATCCTATGTGGCCGACGTGGCGGAGCAACGGGAGATCGAGCCGGATGCCGTGGCACCGAACAAGGATCACTTCCTCGAACTGCTGCGCAAGGCCGGTGGCAATGCGGCCAGCTACGCCCTCGATAACGGTCTGGTGGATCAGCTCGCCACCCGCGACGAGATGACCCAGGCGGTGATCAAGGAAGTGGGCGAGGCCGATGATCACGGCTGGAAGGGCGTGGGCCTGAAAGAGTATCTGGCCGCCATCCCGGAACAGTACCCCCAGAGCGGCAAGGATGAGGTTGGCCTCATCACCGCCAGCGGCGCCATCATGGATGGCGTCCAGCCTGCCGGCACCATCGGTGGCGACAGCCTTGCCGATCTGCTGGCCGAGGCCCGCCGTGACGATCAGGTGAAAGCCGTGGTGCTGCGAGTGGACAGCCCCGGCGGCAGCGCCTTCGCCGCCGAGCAGATCCGCGCCGAATTGCTGGCCCTGAAACAGGCGGGCAAGCCGGTGGTCATCTCCATGGGCAGCTACGCCGCCTCCGGTGGCTACTGGATCTCCGCCGATGCGGACAAGATCTTCGCCTCCCCCACCACCCTCACCGGTTCCATCGGGGTGTTCGGCATGTTCGCCACCATCGACAAGGCGCTCTCCCAGTACGGGGTACACACCGACGGCGTCGGCACCACCGACTTCGTGGGGGTCGGGCTGACCCGCGCCCTGCCGGATCACGTGGGTGAAGCCATTCAACTGAGCGTGGAAGACACCTATCAGCGCTTTGTCGGCCTGGTGGGCAAGGGCCGGGGCCTTAGCCCGGAAGAGGCGGAAAAAGCCGCCGAAGGCCGGGTCTGGACCGGGCAGGATGCCAAGGCACTGGGGCTGGTGGACGAGTTTGGCAATCTGGATGACGCCCTCAAGGCGGCCGCCGATCTCGCCAACCTCAAGAGCTGGCAGGTCACCCCCATCGCACCGGAAGAGTCGGCCAGGGACAAGTTCCTGCGCGAGCTGTTTGACAGCAGCGCCCAGGCGCTGGCCCCGCACCTGCAAAGCTGGCTGCCCACCGGGCTTGGCAAGGCGCTGCTGGAGATGAACCGCACTCTGGACCCGCTGACCCGCTTCAACGATCCCCAGGGCACCTACGCCTTCTGCCCGGTCTGTCTCCCCTGACGCCGGGGACAGCCATAAAAAAACCGCCGACAGGCGGTTTTTTTATGGGGCAAGCGGCCTTGTCAGGTCAGCAAGCCGGACGCTTGCCAGCGGTGCAACTCTGCCAGCACCCGGGTCTCTCGCGCCGTCCACTGGGGACAGGGACCCGCCAGCTGGGTCTTGTTGGTTTGCAGTGCCTCGGCCAGGGGGAACCAGCCCGGCGTAAAGCCGAGCCGGATCTCGTAGGGCTGGGGGCGCGGTGCACTCCAGTCCTCCCCGACCCGGCAGAGGTAATAGGACGAGCGGATGCAGTAGGCATCGTAATCCGGCTCGCGCGCGGCACGATACTCCCGGGTCTCTCCCAGCAGGGGGCCCACGGCCACCAGCTCGGCGCCACACTCTTCCCGCAGCTCCCGGGCCAGGGCCGCATCGTGCGCCTCCCCGTGCTCGATGCCGCCCCCGGGGAACATGAGATCCCCATTGACGCGGGAGTGCACCAGCAGCAGTCGATCACCACGCATCACCACGGCCCTCACCGTGGCCCGTTCAAGCACCCTGTCCTCGCCGCGGATCTGGCCGTGCACGAGGCGGATATCGAAGGGATGGGCCCACTCCCGGGCTTCTGACAGGGTCGGATTCATGGTGTGCGGTAGCTTCCCTGCCTGAGTGCATCGACGATGGTGGCCGCCTGGTCGTCCAGCGTCTCCTGCTCCTCCTTGCCGATGGCATGGTAAATGCCGAGCCGGGTGGCGGAGACCTCGGGGCTCTCCTGGAATGACTCGCTCACCTTGCCCCACAGATAGGCCTGATCAAATCGCTTCTGCCCCATGTAGAGGGTGCTGAGGGCGGTGAGGATCCGGCTGTTGACCTTGTCCCCCTCCCGATAGAGGGAGAGCGCATGGTGCATCAGCCTGATGGCCTTCTCGGGCTCGCTCTTGGCATAAATGCCGCCGAGCGCCAGTTGCAGCTCGGGCTCCTCGAGGCTCGGCGTCCCCTCCTGCGCGAGGAAGCTGGCGCGGGCCTCGGGACTGGTGTTGTTGGTCCAGTGCCAGAGCAACAGGTAGGGATCTCGGGAACCCCGGGTCTGCGCATCCAGTTGCTCCAGTTGACGGCCGGCGGCCAGCATCCCTTCCACTCTGGGGCTCTTCTGCTCCCTGGCCCGCTTGTACTCGATGTTGGTGGAGTGCTCGGCGCACTGCAGATAACGCTCCAGGCCGCGCATCAGATCGTACTTGCGCCTGTCCGTCCCCTCTTCCTGGAGATAGTAACGACCGCGAATGACGTCGCTGCGCTCATAGCGACACCAGCCGTCGTCCACCAGGTCCGCGCACAGGGCGGGATATTGGGAGCAGATGTTGTGGATCCTGTCGTCGTCGCAGGCCGTCAACGTCAGGCAACAAGCGAGGGAAAGCAGTAACGGACGCTGTGAGAATAGGGTCATGGTTCACATCTGGTTGATAACAATCGCAACCCGCACCGGCCACCGCCAACTAGCAAACAGGCTACATATCCATTACAATGCGCGCGCCGTATAAGGCCGCGATTGCAGAATAATATAACGAAACCATCAGCCCTACACTGATCTGCCTTCGACGAATTTCAATTTGCCCAGGCAACTTGCTTCAACAACGTGAAATAAAAGGATCTGGTTAATGACCCACGAGCACTACTTGCAGGCGTGGCAGGAGAGCCAGGAGCTCGCCGAAGCCATGCAACCCTTGATAGGTCGCCTCTACCGACAGCAAGGGATAGAGATCACCCTCTACGGACGCCCGCTGCAAAACGCCTCCACCATCGATATCCTCAAGGCCCACCGGGTCGTTCGCCGCCACCAGGGCACCCCGCTGCCCATCCAGCAAAGCTTCCCTCTCCTGCGCGCCATCGTCGCCCTGAACCCCACCGCCGCCGAAGTCGATCTCGGCAAACTGGCCGTGGGCTACTGGCAGGATCACCAGGATGAAGCCGGCATCGAGGACTATCTGCGCGCCAAGCTGGCACCGGCCCTGAACCGCAGTGCTGTGCCCGCCCCGACCGACGTGGTGCTCTACGGCTTCGGCCGCATCGGCCGCCTGCTGGCCCGTCTGCTCATCGAGCGCACCGGCGCCGCCAACTCCCTGCGCCTGCGCGCCATCGTGGTGCGCGGCGGTCGCGACGGGGATCTGGAGAAGCGTGCCAGCCTGCTGCGCCGCGATTCGGTGCACGGCCCCTTCAACGGCTCCATCGAGGTGGATGCAGAACGCAGTGCCATCATCGCCAACGGCACCTTCATCCAGGTGATCTACGCCAACAGCCCGGCCGACATCGACTACACCGCCTACGGCATCGACAATGCGCTGATCGTTGACAACACCGGCGTCTGGCGTGACGAGGCGGGGCTGTCCGAGCACCTCAAGGCCCGCGGCGCCGCCCGGGTGCTGCTGACCGCCCCCGGCAAGGGAGAGATGAAGAACGTGGTGTTCGGGGTCAACCACGAGGTGATAGGCCCGGATGACAAGATAGTCTCCGCCGCCTCTTGCACCACCAACGCCATCACCCCGGTGCTCAAGGTGATGCAGGACAAGTACGGCATCCGCCACGGCCACGTGGAGACGGTCCACTCCTACACCAACGATCAGAACCTCATCGACAACTATCACAAGGGCGAGCGCCGCGGTCGCAGCGCAGCCCTCAACATGGTGATGACCAGCACCGGCGCCGCCAAGGCGGTGGCCAAGGCGCTGCCGGAGCTCAAGGGCAAGTTGACCGGCAACGCCATCCGGGTGCCCACACCCAACGTGTCCCTGGCCATCATCAACCTGTCGCTGGAACAGACCACCGATCGGGAGAGCCTCAACGCCTATCTGCAGCAGATGGCACTGAGCTCGGCCCTGCATCGCCAGATCGACTTCAGTGCCAGCACCGAGCTGGTCTCCTCCGACATGGTGGGCTCCCGTTTTGCGGGCATCGTCGACTCCCAGGCCACCATCGCCGAGGGGGATCACTGCGTGCTCTACGTGTGGTATGACAACGAGTTCGGGTACAGTTGTCAGGTAGTCCGGGTGATGGAGCAGATGGCTGGCGTAGTCCGCCAGGATCTACCGGTATAGTCCGACAGGATCTGCCCGCCTGAACCCGTGTTCATGGCTCAATTTTCAAGGAGAGGCCGGATGTCGTTTCAACAAGGTGAGTTTCTACAAGCGATCAGGCAGATGCCCGCAGAGGTGTACGAGCGGCTCAAGACTGCGGTCGAGCTCGGCAAATGGCCGGATGGCAAGCCCCTGACCGAGGAGCAGAAGGCCACTTCCCTGCAGGCCGTGATGGCCTGGCAAGCGATGCACCTTGAGAACCCCGAGCACATGAACATCGGCCGTGACGGCGAGATCGTGATGAAGAGCAAGAGCGAGCTCAAGCGTCAGTATCGCGACGAGGAAGAGATAGTGCGGGTCGACCTTAGCCACTGAGGCAGGCCGCACGTCACCTATCGCGGTAACGAAACGAAAGAGGGGAGCCATAATGGCTCCCCTCTTTTTTTCCTCTCTATGCAGGATGACTCATCCCCCTCATCCCCGGCCCTTCTCCCACCAGGGGAGAAGGGAGCTGGCACGCATCTGCGAGCAGTCAGCGGGCCACCTGCCGGCGATCTTCATGGCAAACCTCGCCACCTCGATCTATCCCCTCTCCCGCTGGGAGAGGGTTAGGGTGAGAGGGAAAGTCAGGGGGTCAGTTCACCCCGCAGGGACTGCTGCATCAGCTCACGGATGCGCGGCGCCGGCAGATCCTGGCTCAGCAGGAAGTGCAGCTTGGTGAGCGCCGCCTCGGCGGTCATGTCAAAGCCCGAGATGACTCCCGCACGGGAGAGGGCGTTGCCGGTGGCATAACCCCCCATGTTGACCTTGCCGTGCAGGCACTGGCTCAGGTTGACGATGATGACGCCCCGGGCAGATGCCTCGGAGAGCAGCGCCAGCATGGCCGGGTTCTGGGGCGCATTGCCCACCCCGAAGGAGAGCAGGATCAGCGCACGCACCGGCTGTTGCAGGATGTTCGCTATCACCTCCGCCGATATCCCCGGGTAGAGGGTCACCACCCCGATGGGCTGGGGGGTGATGTCGTGCAGCACCAGGGGGCGATCGCACGGCACGCCCAGCTCACCTGCCTCCAGGGAGATGGCGATACCGGCATTGAGCAGGGGCGGGTAGTTGGGCGAGTCGAAGGCGTGGAAGCCGTCGGCATGCACCTTCTTGCTGCGGTTGCCACGATAGAGCTGGTTGTTGAAGAAGAGCGTCACCTCGTGGATCGGGTAGTTGGCCGCGATATAGAGGGCGTTGAGCAGGTTCTGCTGACCGTCCGAGCGCAGCTCGGCCAGGGGGATCTGGGAGCCGGTGATGATGACCGGCTTGTGCAGATCTTCGAGCATGAAGGAGAGCGCAGACGCGGTGAACGACATGGTGTCGGTGCCGTGCAGAATGACGAAACCGTCGTACTTGTCGTAGTTGCCCTTGATATCCTCGGCGATGCGCTGCCAGTCTGCCGGCGTCATGTCGGAAGAGTCGATGAGGGGGGCATATTCGTGGATATGGTAATCGGGCATTTCCGGTCGATGGAACTCGGGCATCCGTGCCAGACAGTCCTCCATGAAGCCCGCCATCGGTACATAACCGTGGTCGGAACGCTGCATCCCTATGGTGCCGCCTGTGTAGGCAATGTAGATGGACTTCTTCACACCCTCTCCTCTCTCTGGACTGGAAACCGGCAAATCAAACAGGGCTCAACCGATACAGCTCCCCGTCCTTCAGATGGTGCGGGCGGGCTCAATATCGGTCATCAGCAGACCTCTTGAGGGTCTGTGTCCTCCCGTGGGGGCGGAACCGGGCGAATTATAAAGAGTGCCGCTGCAAATGACAGCCGCAGCAGCATTGTTGCGATCCGGAGCACACTCGGCGAGGCAGTTTTAAATGCCATGTTAACACCATGTTTTAATCATTAATGTGACATATGTGGATGTACTTGGTGTTTTTTGCTAGTATCCGGCGGGTTTTTCACAAATCTCATCTGGACGCCCGACGAACACGGGCTCGTGTCGACCCCCTCTTTTGCAGAGGGACGGGGCTGCGGCCCCTCTGTCACTGGCGCGTTCGCCACTCTGTTTCATCCCGGCTGGATCCGTGAGTCTTTCTCGCCAAAGACACAGCCGATCAACATGGGAGCACTGAATGCTACAACTTGATGCCTACGCCACCCTGGTCGCCGCGACCCTGGTGCTGCTGCTTGGCCGCCTGCTGGTCAACAAGATAGGACCCCTGCGCACTTTCAACATCCCCAAACCCGTGGCCGGTGGCCTGGTGGTTGCCCTGGTGCTGCTGGTGCTGCGTTCCACCCTGCAGATCGAACTGCAATTTGATACCAGCCTGCAGACGGCCCTGATGCTGACCTTCTTCGCCTCCATCGGCCTCTCCGCCGATCTGGGCAGCCTCAAGCGCGGCGGCAAGGCGGTGGCCACCTTCCTGCTGGTGGTCACCGGCCTGCTGCTGGTGCAAAACAGCCTGGGGGTGGGTCTGGCCACCCTGCTGGGGCTGGATCCCCACATGGGGCTGCTGGCCGGCTCCATCACCCTCTCCGGCGGCCACGGCACCGGGGCGGCCTGGGGCTCCATCTTCACCGAGAAGTACGGCGTGCAATCCGCCGCCGAGCTGGCGATTGCCTGTGCCACCTTCGGCCTGGTGCTGGGGGGCCTCATCGGCGGCCCGGTGGCCCGTTATCTGGTGAAGAAGGTGCAGGTGCCCGGTGAGGAGCACAACCGTGACGGCGCCCCCCAGGGCTTCGAGATGCCGGACATGGAGCGCCCGCTCACCACCTTCAGCCTGATCGAGACCCTGGCACTCATCGCCATCAGCCTGAAAGGGGGCGAAATGCTGGCCCTCTACCTCAAGGGCGGCGTCTTCGAGTTGCCGATCTTCGTCTGCGTGCTGTTCGTCGGCGTGCTGCTGCGCAACCTGCTCACCCTGCTCAACTGGCACGAAGTGAGCGACCGTGAGGTCTCCCTGCTCGGCAACGTCAGCCTGTCGCTCTTCCTCGCCATGGCGCTGATGAGCCTCAGGTTGTGGGAGCTGGCAAGCCTGGCCCTGCCCATCTTCATCCTGCTGGCCGTGCAGACGGTAGCCATGGCGCTCTACGCCATCTTCGTCACCTTCCGGGTCATGGGGCGCAACTATGATGCGGCCGTGCTGGCGGCGGGTCACTGCGGCTTCGGCCTCGGCGCCACCCCCACTGCCATTGCCAACATGCAGGCCATCACCCAGCGCTTTGGCCCCTCCCACCTGGCCTTCCTGGTGGTGCCCATGGTCGGTGCCTTCTTCATCGACATCATCAACGCCGTGGTGATCAAGCTGTTCCTGGCCCTGCCCTTCCTGTGATCCCGGACGCAGGCCCCGTATGACAGAGCCCACCTTGCGGTGGGCTCTTTGCTTGCTGGCCCCTGGACGCTTGGGCACCACGGGTTACGCTGCCACGACGGTGCCGCCGAGCCCCACCAAGGGGCCGACGGCAGGCAACAAAAAGCCCCGCACCAAGGTGCGCAATGCTGTTCAGATAAGCACATTTTTGACTAATTATTCATAAATGCGACTTGAGTTGGGGGAGCAAGGCTGTTTCCAGTCGATGTTCCTTCAGCCTTTATCCAGCGTGGCTTGCAATAGAAAGAGGGAGGCATCATGCCTCCCTCATTTTTTAGCCCTGATACTACGTGGACTGGAACTCAAATTCTCTTAAGTGAACAGCATTGCGCACCAAGGTGCGGGGCTTTTTACTGACGCCACGGTAGGACTGCGGCCTGACCTTCCTTACAAAATAAAGGTCGACACCTGCTGGTTCAGGTTGGTGGCACGCCCCTTGAGGTTGTGCGCCTGATCCAGGTCGCGCATGGCGGAAGCGGTGATCTCGTCGCTCACATCCTTGATGGCAGTGGTGTTCTGGGTGATTTCACCGGTCACCTGGGTCTGCTCCTCGGCGGCGGTGGCGATCTGGCCCGCCATGTCGGAGATGAGGCTGACGGCCTGGGTGATCTCCTCCAGGGCCGCAGCGGCGGCGTCGGCATCCTTCACGCTGTTGTCCGCCAGCCCCTGGCTGGTCTGCATCAGGCTCACCGCGCGGGCCGTGGTCTGTTGCAGGGTTTCGATGGTGGACTGGATCTCCTGGGTAGAATCCTGGGTACGGCGCGACAGCACCCGCACCTCGTCCGCCACCACGGCGAAACCGCGACCCTGTTCGCCGGCACGGGCCGCTTCAATGGCCGCGTTCAGCGCCAGCAGGTTGGTCTGCTCGGCGATGCCCTGGATGGTGGAGAGGATGCCGGAGATGGCCTGAGCGTGACGGCTCAGCTCGCCGATGACGCCGGTCGCCTGCCCCACTTCCTCGGCCAGGTTGTTGATGGACTGGCGAGTCTGGTTCACCAGGATCTTGCCCTGTTCACTGCTCTGGGCGGATTGCTGGGCGGCCGCAGCGGTGTTCTCGGCGTTACCGGCGATCTCCATGGTGGCACTCGCCATCTCGGTGACGGCGGTGGCGACCATGGTCACCTCCTGTTGCTGGCGTTGCAGCTCTTCCACCGCGGCCTGGTTGGTCACCAGACTGCGTTCGGCATCGGCGTTCAGCTCGTTGGCAAGCTGACGGATGTTGGCGATGAGCTGATGCTGGCTGCCCACGAAGCGGTTGAAGCTGCCGGCGAGCTGGCCCACTTCGTCATTGGCGTCGATCTTGATGCGCTGGGTCAGATCGCCGTTACCGTCGGCGATGCGGGCCAGGGCCTGGGACACCTTGGTGAGGGGGCCGAGCAGCAGGCTGACCAGCCAGGAGATGGCGAGGATGCTGCCCACCAGCACCAGCAGGGCCAGGCCGAGCTGGGTCATCAGCAGGGAGGAGAGCGGCGCCTCCAGGGTGCTCTTGTCCAGTACCAGCACCAGCTCCCAGTCGGTGTCCGGAATGTCCGTCGCCCACAGCAGCTTGTCACGCCCCTCGTTGTCGAAGAAAGCAGGCACCAGGCTGTTGCTCGCCTTGCTCTGATCGATCAGGGCATTGGTCAGATCGTTGTCGATCTCGCTGGCCGGCTTCATCGCCTTGGCCGCATCCTTGTAGGCGATGACGGTGCCATCCTTGTGCATCAGGATGGCGAAGCCGTCCGCTGGCAGCTTCATCTTGGTGATGTCATCCACCAGGGAGGCGATGGAGAGATCCCCCCCCACCACGCCGCCCTGGGCAGGCTGGGCCAGGGTCACCACCAGAATGTTGTAGGCCACGTCAAGGTAGGGTTTGGTGACGATCATGCCGCCCTTGGCCATGGCTTCCTGATACCAGCCACGGGAGCGGGGATCGTAACCGTCGCGGTTGATGGAGGGGTCGGAGTCGTTCATCTTGCCGCTGCCCTCACCGAAATAGGTGAGCTGGAAACGGCCGGACACCTGGGCCTGTTGCAGGGCGTTGAGGGGCTCGGCACCGGCCTTGTTGCCAAGGGCCTGGATGACGTCACGACGGGCGGCAAGCCAGTCGCTGACGCTGGCGGCCTGCTGGCTGCCAAGGCGCTGCACCTGTTCCTGACTGCCTTGCAGCAGCATGGACTTCTGGCTGGTGTAGCTCTGCCAGGAGAGCAGCAGGATCACCAGTGACAAGGCGATGACCACAGACAGATGACCACAGACAACAGTATCTTCTGCTTGAGTGATAGGTTTTTCATCGTGTTTTCTTCTTGTGGGGGTCGGGAACAGGATCAATCGGGAGTGCGTGGCACTGTGTGTTGTTAGCGGCCAATCTGCGCAAAACTGAAGCGGAGAATGGCGTGAGTGACGATATTTTACGCGGAAATTTTAAAAATGCTGCGGAAAATTGGAGCAGGAAAAAGAGCGGGGCCAGCCAACCCTGTTTATTCCTTCTGCAATTGGCTAGAATATCCCGTTTTTAAATCACATCGACCCCGAGAGTTTTCACGATGTTTGAAGTCAATCCTGTATTAAACAAGCTTAAGGAGCTGTCTGAGAGGACCGAGCTGCTTAGGGGGTACCTTTGACTATGACGCCAAGAAAGAGCGTCTAGAAGAGGTCAATGCCGAGCTGGAACAGCCGGATGTCTGGAACGAACCCGAGCGCGCACAGGCGCTGGGCAAGGAGCGCGTCTCCCTGGAGAACGTCGTCAGCACCATCGATACCCTGACCCAGGGCGTCGATGACGTCGAGATGCTGGTCAGCCTGGCCGTCGAAGGCGAAGACGAAGAGACCTTCAACGAAGCCGTGGTCGAAGCGGACGAGCTGGAGGCCAAGCTGGTGGATCTCGAGTTCCGTCGCATGTTCTCCGGTCAGCACGACGGTTCCGACTGCTACATCGACATCCAGTCCGGTTCCGGTGGCACCGAGGCCCAGGACTGGGCCAACATGGTGCTGCGCATGTACCTGCGCTGGGGCGATGCCCACGGCTACAAGCCCGAGCTCATCGAATGCTCCGAGGGCGACGTGGCCGGCATCAAGTCCGCCACCATCAAGTTCACCGGCGAGTATGCCTTTGGCTGGCTGCGCACCGAGACCGGCGTGCACCGCCTGGTACGCAAGTCGCCGTTCGATTCCGGCGGCCGTCGCCACACCTCGTTCTGCTCCGTGTTCGTCTACCCCGAGATCGATGATGACATCGAGATCGAGATCAACCCGGCTGATCTTCGCATCGACGTCTACCGCGCCTCCGGTGCCGGTGGTCAGCACGTCAACCGGACCGAGTCCGCGGTGCGTATCACCCATGTGCCGACCGGCGTGGTGGTGCAGTGCCAGAACGACCGTTCCCAGCACAAGAACAAAGATCAGTGTATGAAGCAGTTGAAGGCCAAGCTCTACGAGCTGGAAATTCAAAAGCAGAACGCTGAGAAGCAAGCCCTCGAAGAGACCAAGTCCGACATCGGCTGGGGCAGCCAGATCCGCTCCTACGTACTGGATGATTCCCGTATCAAGGATCTGCGCACCGGCGTCGAAACCCGCAATACCCAATCGGTACTCGACGGCGACTTGGACAAGTTTATCGAAGCCAGCCTGAAATCAGGCCTGTAAACAGAGCAGCAGGAATCACCATGTCTGAACAAACCACCCCCCCGGAAGTCGACCAGACTCTCGAACTGAACAACGAGATGCTTGAGCGCCGCTCCAAGCTGGCCGCCTTGCGCGCCCAGGGCAACCCCTTCCCCAACGACTTCCGTCGTGACAGCCTCTCCGGCGATCTGCATGCCGAATTCGGCGACAAGAGCAATGACGAGCTGGTCGCCCTGGGTAAACAGGTGAAGATTGCCGGTCGCATCATGACCCGCCGGATCATGGGCAAGGCGTCTTTCGCGACCCTGCAGGACATGGCTGGCAAGATCCAGATCTACGTGACCCGTGACGATCTGCCGGAAGGCTTCTACAACGAGCAGTTCAAGAAGTGGGATCTGGGTGACATCGTCGGTGTCGAGGGCACCCTGTTCCGCACCAACGCCGGTGAGCTCTCCGTACACGTCTCCACCATCCGCCTGCTGACCAAGGCCCTGCGCCCGCTGCCCGAGAAGCACAAGGGTCTGACCGACCAGGAAGCCCGCTGCCGCCAGCGTTACCTGGACCTGATCGCCAACGAAGAGTCCCGCAAGACCTTCGTGACCCGCACCAAGGTGGTGGCCGGCATTCGCAAGTTCCTGAATGACAAGCGCTTCATGGAAGTGGAAACCCCCATGATGCAAGTCATCCCGGGTGGCGCCTCCGCACGTCCCTTCATCACCCACCACAATGCGCTGGACATCGACATGTACCTGCGTATCGCTCCGGAACTCTATCTGAAGCGTCTGGTGGTCGGTGGTTTCGAGCGTGTCTACGAGATCAACCGCAACTTCCGCAACGAAGGCATCTCCGTTCGCCATAACCCCGAGTTCACCATGCTCGAGTTCTATATGGCCTACGCCGATTACATCGATCTGATGGATCTCACCGAAGAGATGCTGCGCACCCTGGCACAGGACATCCTGGGCGACACCAAGATCCGTTACGCCAAAGAGGGCGAAGAGGGCCTGACCATCGATTTCGGTCAGCCGTTCCAGCGCCTCTCCATGGTGGACTCCATCCTGAAGTACAACCCGGGTGTGACCCGTGACGATCTGGCCACTCTTGAGAAGGCCACCGCCGTCGCCAAGGGTCTGAAGATCGAGCTGATGAAGAGCTGGGAGCTGGGCCACGTGATCACCGCGATCTTCGAAGAGACCGTGGAACACATGCTGCTGCAACCGACCTTCATCACCGAGTACCCGGCCGCCGTCTCCCCGCTGGCCCGCCGCAACGACCAGAACCCGGACGTCACCGACCGCTTCGAATTCTTCATCGGCGGCCGCGAGCTGGCCAACGGCTTCTCCGAGCTGAACGATGCGGAAGATCAGGCCGAGCGCTTCCAGGCCCAGGTTGACCAGAAAGCCGCAGGCGATGACGAAGCCATGTTCTACGACGCCGACTTCGTGACCGCACTGGAACACGGTCTGCCGCCGACTGCCGGTCAGGGCATCGGTATCGACCGTCTGGTGATGCTGTTCACCAACAGCCACACCATCCGCGACGTCATTCTGTTCCCGGCCTTGCGTCCACAAAAGTAAGCGCCGCAGAAACAGGGCCGCAGCAAAACGCTGCCGTCCATGGCAATCAAAACGCCCCGCAATTGCGGGGCGTTTTTTTATGACGGACACAACCGGTGCGAACCTTCAATACGCCACCATACGCCACCAACTTGCCGCTTATCAGGCCGGTGGCAGCAGCCACTCCCCCTGCCACAGGGTCAGTGCCCGGCCCGCCATCAGCACCCGCTCCTCCTGCAGTTCCAGCCTGAGATCCCCGCCTCGGGCCGAGACCTGGCGGGCCCGCAATTGCCGTTTGCCGAGCCGCTCGGCCCAGAAGGGCACCAGGGCGCAGTGGTTGGAGCCGGTCACCGGATCCTCGTCCACTCCTACCCAGGGGGCGAAGTAGCGGGAGACGAAGTCGTCCTCCTTCCGGCTCGATGGCGCCGTCACCATGATCCCCCGGCCCGGCAGCGCCCGCAGGGCGTGAAAATCGGGGGTAAGCGCGCGGACCGCCTCCTCACTGGCGAGCTCAAGCAGGAACTTGGCCCCGACCGCCAGGGTTTGCAGCGGCTGGCAGCCGAGGGCAGCCCCATAGGCAGGGTCCAGCTCAAGAGGAGCCAGAGAGATACGCGGGAAGTCGAGCCAGATCCAGCTCTCTTCGCGCCTGGCCACCAGCTCGCCGCTGCGGGTCGCGAAGCGGATGGGGAGCTCCCCTGACACCTCCCCCGTCTGCCACAGCACATGGGCCGCCGCCAGGGTGCCATGGCCGCACAAGTCCACCTCCACTTGCGGGGTGAACCAGCGCAACCCGTAATGCTCCTCTCCCAGTTGGGTCAGAAAGGCGCTCTCAGAGAGGTTGAACTCCGCTGCCATGGCCTGCAGCTCGGCGTCGGGCCGCGCTTCCCCCAGCACCACCACGGCGGGGTTGCCTCCGAAGGGGTGATGGCTGAAGGAGTTGACATGATAGAGACGGGACATGGTTGCTCCTTGGCGCATGAGAGATCACCGGGACAGGGGGCTCGGCAAGGCCATTTTTATATCACGGGCGCACCGGGGCTGAGATGGATTTTGGCTTTATAAATTCATAAATCGCATAAAGAAGATATTTTTATTCTTTGTAGTTATTCATTACACCCCTTACCCTGACCAAAAATCAGACCATGGAAGACATGTGTGATGCCATTGACAGCCCCCACCCTGAGCCCGCTCTCTGACGAACAGCAGCGCCAGCTCAACCAAGTTCTCACCACCCTCAATACCCAGCAACTGGCCTGGGTCAGCGGTTATCTCTACGGCCTATCCCAGGCGGGCGTCCAGCCCGTGGCGAGCGCAGGCGCAGAAGTCGCGGCTCCCGGCGGCAGCCTGACCATTCTCTACGGCTCCCAGACCGGGAATGCCAAGGGCGTGGCCAGCGCCATCAAGGCCCAGGCTGAGGCCCGCGGCCTGCCGGTGACCCTCGCCTCCATGGCGGACTACAAACCCAAGCAGCTCAAGAAAGAGAGCCACCTGCTGGTGGTAGTGAGCACTTACGGGGAGGGGGAGCCCCCCGAGAGCGCCGTCGATCTGTTCGAGCAGCTTAAAAAAGGCAAGATTGGCAAACTCGAGGGCCTCAAATTTGCCGTGCTGGGGCTGGGTGACAGCTCCTATGAGTTCTTCTGCCAGACCGGCAAGGATTTCGATGGTTTCCTCGCCAAGGCAGGGGCCGAGCGCATCCATGAGCTAGCTAGCCTCGATGTGGATTATCAGGATGCCGCCAAGGCCTGGGGCGAACAGGCCGTTGCGGCGGTCGCCGCCACACTCTCTGCCGGCGCCGCGACCGCCAGCGTGGCGGGCTCGGTGCAGGCCGCCGTCGGCCACAGCCAGTACAACAAGGAGAACCCCTTCCCGGCCAGACTCTCGGTGAACCAGAAGATCACCGGCCGCGACTCCACCAAGGACATCCGTCACATCGAGATCAACCTGGAAGAGTCCGGCATCACCTATCAACCGGGGGATGCGCTCGGCATCTGGTTCGACAACGACGCCGATCTCGTGGGGGAAGTGCTGGTCCTGGCCGGTCTGACCGGTGACGAGGCTACCCCTCATGGCAGCCTGCGCGAGGCGCTGACCCGTCACTACGAGCTGACCCGGCTGCACGGGGGCCTGATCACTGGCCTCGCCGAGATCACGGACAACGCGGCGCTCAAAGATCTGGCCGGTGACAAGGCCCAGGTCAACGCCCTGGTGACCAGCGCCCAGGTGGTGGACGTACTGAAACGCTTCCCGGCTTCCTTGAGTGCCGATCAACTGATCGCACTGCTGCGCCCCCTCACCCCCCGCCTCTACTCCATCGCCTCCGCCCAGAGCGAGGTGGAAGAAGAGGTGCACCTGACCGTCGGCGTGGTGCGCTACCTCCAAGAAGATGGCACAGTGCGAAGCGGCGGCGCCTCCTCCTATCTGGCGGACCGTCTGCCGGAAGATGCCGAGGTCCGGGTGTTCGTGGAGCACAACGACAACTTCCGCCTGCCCGCCAATCCCGATACCCCCGTCATCATGGTGGGCCCGGGCACCGGCATTGCTCCGTTCCGCGCCTTCCTGCAGGAACGGGAAGCACAGGGGGCAGAGGGCAAGAACTGGCTCTTCTTCGGCAACCCCCACTTCACCCAGGACTTCCTCTATCAGGTGGAGTGGCAGCGTTATGTGAAATCGGGCCTGCTGTCCAAGATCTCCCTGGCCTTCAGCCGGGATCAGGCCAACAAGATTTATGTGCAGGACCGTCTGCGCGAGGCAGGGCTTGAGCTCTACCAGTGGCTGGAAGCAGGCGCTCACTTCTATGTGTGTGGCGACGCCAACCACATGGCGAAGGATGTGCAGGAAGCCCTGCTGGAAGTGATTGCGGAACACGGCCACAAGAGCCGTGAGGAAGCAGAAGAGTATCTGAGCGAATTGCGTCGTGCCAAACGTTATCAAAGGGATGTCTATTGATGAGCAAACAACTTATTCCGGGACCGGTCGAAGGGCCGCTGGCTGACAACGAACGCCTCAAGCGCGAGAGCAACTTCCTGCGCGGCACCATCGCCGAAGATCTGCAGGACCCGCTCACCGGCGGCTTCAACGGCGACAACTTCCAGCTGATCCGCTTCCACGGCATGTATCAGCAGGATGACCGCGACATCCGCCCGGAGCGCACCGCCCAGAAGCTGGAGCCCCTGCACAACGTCATGCTGCGCGCCCGCCTGCCCGGCGGCATCATCACCCCGGCCCAGTGGCAGGTGATCGACAAGTTCGCCGAAGAACACAGCATGTACGGCAGCATCCGCCTGACCACCCGCCAGACCTTCCAGTTCCACGGGGTACTGAAGCGCGACATCAAGCTGATGCACCAGACCCTCAACAGCACAGGTATCGACTCCATCGCCACCGCGGGGGACGTGAACCGCAACGTGCTCTGCACCAGCAACCCGGTGGAGTCCGAGTTGCACCAGGAGGCCTACGAGTGGGCCAAGAAGATCTCCGAGCACCTGCTGCCCAAGACCCGCGCCTACGTGGAGATCTGGCTGGATGGCGAGAAGCTGGGGGGTGACGAGGAGCCGATCCTGGGCTCCAACTACCTGCCGCGCAAATTCAAGACGACCGTGGTGATCCCGCCCCACAACGATGTGGACATCCACGCCAACGATCTCAACTTCGTGGCCATTGCCGAACACGGCAAACTGGTGGGCTTCAACGTGCTGGTGGGGGGCGGTCTGGCCATGACCCACGGCGACACCACCACCTACCCGCGCAAGGCGAGCGACTTTGGCTTCATTCCGCTCTCCCACGTGCTGGAGGTGGCGGCCGCCGTGGTCAGCACCCAGCGCGACTGGGGCAACCGGGTCAACCGCAAGAACGCCAAGACCAAGTACACCCTTGAACGGGTGGGGGTCGAGGCCTTCAAGGCCGAGGTGGAGAACCGCGCCGGCATCCAGTTCGGGCCGGTTCACCCCTATGAATTCACCAGCCGTGGCGATCGCTTCGGCTGGGTGGAGGGGATCGACGGCAAGCACCACCTGACCCTGTTTATCGAGAACGGCCGCCTGCTGGACTTCCCGGGCAAGCCCCTCAAGACCGGCATGCTGGAGATCGCCAAGGTGCATCAGGGGGACTTCCGCCTCACCGCCAACCAGAACCTCATCATCGCGGGCGTGCCTGCCGGCGAGAAGGCTCGCATCGAGGCGCTGGCGCGCCAGTACGGTCTGCTGGATGACGGCGTGAGCGAGCAGCGCAAGCAGTCCATGGCCTGTGTGGCCCTGCCCACCTGCCCCCTGGCAATGGCCGAGGCCGAGCGCATGCTGCCTGCCTTCGTCACCGACATCGAGGGGCTGCTGGCCAAGCACGACCTGGCGGATGACGCCATCATCTTCCGGGTCACCGGCTGCCCCAACGGCTGCGGCCGCGCCATGCTGGCGGAAGTGGGTCTGGTGGGCAAGGCGCCGGGTCGCTACAACCTGCACCTGGGGGGCAACCTCGAGGGGACCCGCATCCCGCGCCTGCATCTGGAGAACATCACCGAGCCGCAGATCCTGGCCGAACTGGACGCCCTGATCGGCCGCTGGGCGAGCGAACGCAACCCGGACGAGTGCTTCGGCGATTTTGTCATTCGCGCCGGGATCATCGCCCCGGTTATCGACTCCGCGAGGGACTTCTATGCAGCCTGAACAGACTGATACAGCCCGGCTGGCGCGCACCGCCGACGGCCGGCTCGACCTCGACGCCCTCCTGGCCCTGGGCCGGGAGGAACAGGTCGAGGCGCTGGCCCCCCTCAACCGGGAGCTGGACGCCATGAGCGCCCCCGAGCGGGTGCGCTGGGCCCTGGCCAACCTGCCGGGGGAGCACGTGCTGTCGTCGAGTTTCGGCATCCAGGCGGCGCTCATGCTGCACCTGGTGAGCCGCGAGCGGGCCGACGTGCCCGTGGTGCTCACCGACACCGGTTATCTCTTCCCCGAGACCTACCGTTTCATCGACGAGCTGACCGAGCGTCTCGCGCTCAACCTCAAGATCTACCGGGCCGAACTCAGCCCGGCCTGGCAGGAGGCCCGCTTCGGCCTCCTGTGGGAGCAGGGGGTGGAGGGGATCACCCGTTACAACCAGCTCAACAAGGTGGAGCCCATGGACCGCGCCCTGAACGAGCTGGGTGCCCGCACCTGGTTCTCGGGCCTGCGCCGTGAGCAGTCCGGCAGCCGGGGCAAGCTGCCGGTGCTGGCCATCCAGCGCGGTCGCTTCAAGTTCCTGCCGGTGATCGACTGGAGCAACAAGGACGTCTTCTACTACTTCAAGGAGTTCGACCTCCCCTACCACCCGCTGTGGGAGCAGGGCTACCTCTCGGTCGGCGACGTGCACACCACCGCCAAGTGGGAGCCCGGCATGAGCGAGGAGCAGACCCGCTTCTTCGGCCTCAAGCGCGAGTGCGGCCTGCATGAGGAAGGTGGCGAGAGCGACGGCTCCGGCATCTGATCCCCGCGGCCCGGCCATGTGCTGCGCCCACAAAAAAACGCCCGGCAACTGCCGGGCGTTTTTCTTTGTGCAGAAGGGCGACGTACCCCTCATTACATGGCGGCGGCGCGCGCCTGATTCAGCCAGTCGTTCACCAGCGCCTCGTGGCCCTTGAGCCAGGCGTCGGCATGACGCTCCACGTCCGCCGGCTTGTTCTGCCCCTTGTTCATCAGGCCGTTCTGCACGTTGATGTCATTCAGCGGCAGCTTGACGATGGAGAAGAGCTTGGCGGCGGCCGGATTGGCCTCGGCAAACCGCTTGTTGGCAACGATGTGCATGGTGTTCACCGCAAAGCCGTAGTTCTTGCCGTTCGGCAGCCGGGTCTTGTTCGCATCCTTAGCATCGGCGGGCACCTCCAGCCACACCACATCCCGCCCCGGCACCAGTTCGCTGCTGAGCCAGTAGGGGGTCCAGGTGTAATAGAGCACCGGCTTGCCGGCCTGGTAGCGAGCCAGGGTATCGGCGATCAGCGCCGCGTAGTTGCCCTGCTTGTGGGCCACCGTGGGGGTCAGACCAAAGGCGTCGAGGTGATGGTTGATCGCCCCCTCGCAGCCCCAGCCGGGGTTGCAACCGATGAGGTCGGCCTTGCCGTCGCCATCCCCGTCAAACAGCGCCGCCACCTCGGGATCCTTGAGCTGGCCCAGGTTGGTGATGCCGTATTGGGTCGCGGTCTTCTTGTCGATGAGGTACCCCTGGGCGGCACCGGCCACATAGGTGCCCTCACGGAAGAACACCTTGTCGCCCCCCGCCTGCTCGTACTTGTTGTCCTGCAGCGGCACCCAGTTGAACGCGAGGAAGGTGCCGTCTCCCTGGGCCACCGAGGCATAAGCCACGTTGTAGTCCACCTCCTGGGCGGGCTGGACATCGTAACCCAGACGCGCCATCAGCTTGCTCACCAGCAGGCTCTGGAAGGCCTCTTCCGGCAAGGAGCTCTGCAGGGGCTGAACGCGAACCCCCTCCCCCGGCAACTCTGCGCTGGCCATGGCGAGCGGGCTCAGCAGTTGGGCACTCAGCAGCAATGTGCCCAGGGTCAATCCTTTGGTGGTCTGTCTCATGCGTTTACTCCTTTGTAATCGATTTTCTTGTCACGACCGGTCAGGCGCAGCAGCAGGGCGGCGGGGCCATGCTGATACCAGCGGCCGGTACGGGTGCGATCCGGTTGCCCCATCGCCTGGGTGAGGCGGTCGAGCACGATGGCCAGCAGCACGATGCCGAGGCCGCCGATGGAGGCGAGCCCCATGTCGAGCCGGCCGATGCCGCGCAGCACCATCTGGCCGAGACCCCCCACCGCGATCATGGAGGCGATCACCACCATGGAGAGCGCCAGCATCAGGGTCTGGTTGACCCCGGCCATGATGGTGGGCATGGCGAGTGGCAGCTGTACCTTGAACAGCAACTGGGAGGGGCTGGCACCGAACGAGTGGGCCGCCTCCACCAGATCCGTGGGCACCTGGCGAATGCCCAGCATGGTGAGCCGGATCATGGGCGGCAGGGCGAAGATGACGGTCACCACCACCCCGGGCACGTTGCCGATGCCAAACAGCATCACGATGGGGATGAGGTAGACGAATGCCGGGGTGGTCTGCATGGCATCCAGCAGCGGCCGGGTCCAGGTGGAGAGCCGCTCGCTGCGGGCCAGCAGGATGCCGGTGGGCACCCCCAGCAGCACGCAGAAGAACAGCGAGGTCAGCACCAGGGACAGGGTCACCATGGCATCGGACCAGGCCCCGATGAGCCCGATCCCCACAAGAGATACGAGCGTGCCGAGCGCCATGCGGCCGTTCACCAGTTGCCAGGCAAGCAGGGCCAGGAGCCCCATCATCAGGGTGGAGGGCACCGTCTGCAGCAGATGGGTCATGGCGTTCAGGGTCAGCTCCACCGGTGCGCGGATCAGCTGGAACAGCGGCCGCAGGTTCTCCACCAGCCAACCGATGCCCCCTTCCACCCAGGTATCCAGAGGCACCAGCGCCTGCTGGAAAGGATCCAGCCAGTCGATGGCGGTTGTGGTGTCGGCGGCTTCGATCTGGTTCTGCCAGTCGGTGGCCTGGGTGTCGGTACTGCCCCAGGGATCGGACACCTCGGTGGACGCAGGCGCGCTCCAGGGGTCTGCCGCCACCTCATCGGCCCGCAGGGAAGGGCTCGCCAGCAGCACCAGGGCCAGCAGCCCGCTCAGCAAGAAATGGGGATTCATCAGCTTCATGCCGGGGTACTCCTGTCCAGGGTATTGAGCAGATTGGCCTTGGAGATGAGGCCGAGGTAAGTGCCATCCTCCTCGACCACGGGCACCTGACAGGGGGCGGCCGCCACCTGGCTGATCAGTTCATTGAGGGCGGTGTCCGCCAGAATGGGCTGAATGTCCCCCAGCAGCGCCTGCTCCAGGCTGCCTTTGGCCCTGACCGCCTGACCGAGCGACTCCACCGAGACGACCCCGAGGAAGCGGCGGCTGCGATCCACCACGTACCCGAACTCCCGCTCAAGCTCCTTGAGCTGGCGCAGGGCGTTGCCCGGCCCGTCGGTGGTGTGTTTCTTGATGAGGGGCACCTGCTTGCGGCTGGCCACATCGCGGGCGCTGAACACATGGGCCAGATCCACACCGCGAAAGAAGGCGCGCACATAGTCGTTGGCGGGCTGGTTCAGGATCTCGTCCGGGGTGCCCACCTGCACCAGCTGGCCATCCTGCATGATGGCGATGCGATCGCCGATGCGCATCGCCTCGTCCAGATCGTGGGAGATGAAGACGATGGTGCGCTGCTGGCTGGCCTGCAGCTTGAGCAGCTCATCCTGCATCTCGGTGCGGATCAGGGGATCCAGCGCGGAGAAAGCTTCGTCCATCAGCAGGATGTCGGGGTCATTGGCAAGGGCCCGGGCCAGCCCGACCCGCTGCTTCATGCCGCCGGAGAGGGCATCCGGATAAGCCTCTATCCACTGTCCCAGCCCCACCTGATGGAGCGCCTGACGGGCGCTCTGCTGGCGCTCCGCCAGCGGTACACCGGCCAGCTCCAGCCCGAAGGCGGTATTTTCCAGCACACTCAGGTGCGGCATCAGGGCGAAAGACTGGAATACCATGCTGATCTTCTTGCGGCGCACCCGGCGCAGCTCGCGCTCCGAGATGGCGGCGATGTCCTCGCCATCGATCAGCACCTGGCCGCGGGTCGGCTCGATCAGCCGGTTGAAGAGACGCACCAAGGTGGACTTGCCCGAACCGGAGAGGCCCATCACCACGAAGATCTCCCCTTCGTTGATGGACAGATTGACATCCTGGACCCCCAGGGTCTGTCCGGTCTTTTTCAGGATACTGGCGCGATCATGCCCTTTCGCCAGCAATTTGAACGCTTTATCCGGCTGATCGCCGAAGATTTTGTAGAGGGATTTGACCTCGAGTTTGACTGTCATATTGTCCTTTTTTCTGGTTCATCGCGGCTTTCCGGGGAAGGCCGCCTTGATTTTCAGAAAAAAGTATTCTGAGTCCCTAAATCCATATGCCATGCGCTTTATCACTTTGATCTTGTTGTTCACCCCTTCCAGCACACTCGTGTGCATCGGGTAGTTTGCA
>NZ_JAGKRH010000379.1:0-447 GCF_017939245.1 Aeromonas sp. PrichA-15
CTGCTCGACCACCGGGAGCTGCGCGTGGTCACCAACAACCTGAACGTCGCCAGCATCCTGACCGCCAAGGATGACTTCACCGTCATCATCGCCGGCGGTGAAATTCGCAACCGGGATGGCGGCATTGTCGGGGAGGCGACCCGCGACTTCATCGGCCAGTTTCGCATGGACTACGGCGTCATCGGCATCTCGGGCATCGACAGCGACGGCTCCCTGCTCGATTTCGACTATCACGAGGTGAAGATCGCTCAGGCCATCATCGCCCACTCCCGCCAGGTGTTCCTGGCCGCCGACCACACCAAGTTTGGCCGCAACGCCATGGTCAACCTCGGCAACCTCAACCAGATCCACGCCCTGTTCACGGATCAGGAGCCGCCGGAGAAGCTGATGCGACTGATGTCCCAGCATCAGATCGCCTGCCATATCTGCTGAGCTTCCCCGCACAGG
>NZ_JAGKRH010000060.1:0-8573 GCF_017939245.1 Aeromonas sp. PrichA-15
AACTACCCGATGCACACGAGTGTGCTGGAAGGGGTGAACAACAAGATCAAAGTGATAAAGCGCATGGCATATGGATTTAGGGACTCAGAATACTTTTTTCTGAAAATCAAGGCGGCCTTCCCCGGAAAGCCGCGATGAACCATAAAAAAGCCATGGCACTGCCATGGCCTGTGTGAACCGGCCCCATCAGGAGCCGGTCACCTCCTTCAGGAAACCGGTGAAACGCTGCCAGGACTTGGCATCGGCATCGGCGCGGTAGTTGTCCGAGCCAAAGACGCTGAACGCGTGGGGAGCGCCGCTGTAGCTGGTCGCCTCGTGCTTCACCCCGGCGCTCTCCAGCTCGGCCACCAGCGCCGCAAACTGACCCAGAGAGACCGCCTCGTCGGCGCTGCCGTGCTGGACAAGCAACTGTCCCTTCACCTCTTTGTAGTCCTGCCCGGCCGGGGTCTCCAGCCCGCCGTGTACGCTCACCACCCCCTTGAGATCCGCCCCGCTGCGGGCCAGCTCCAGTACGGCGGCGCCGCCAAAGCAGTAACCGAGGGCCACCGCATTGTCGAGCCGCCCCCCCTGCCTGCCCGCCTCCGCCAATCCCCCTTGCAGCAGGGTGCGCATCCTGGTCCTGTCCTGATAGAGGGCCCCGGTGAGGCGTTTCTTGTCTTCCACCGTGCCCGGCCTGACCCCGGCACCGAACAAATCGACGGCAAAGACACTGTAGCCCAGGGCCACCAGCATCTCGGCCCGCTTGATCTCGTAACCGTTGAGCCCGTCCCAGTCGTGCACCAGCACCACCAGAGGGGCCTCCTTGTCGGCACCCGCCAGGTAATAGCCCTCGAACGGCTTGCCTTCGACCTCGTAGCGCACCGCACCGGCCTCGGCCGCGCCGCTCCCCATCAGCCCCAGCAGGGCCAGGATCCATGCCCTCTTCATCCTTTCATCCTCTCCCGTCAATGGTGCCCCTGAGTGTAGCCGCTTCACATGGGAGCCCGGGTTCAGTGGTACGCAGGCAAAAAAAGAGAGGCCACCCGAAGGTGGCCTCTTTTTCATCATCTCAACGTACAGCAAGCCAGGCGCTTAATCCTTGGCGCTCTCCATGGCACCCGTTGCGGAGTGCTGGGGCAGGATGAGGTTGAGCAGGATCGCCGCCACCGAGGCCAGCCCCACGCCCGCCAGGGCGAAGTCACCGATCTTCATCTCCAGGGCGCCGACACCCACGGTCAGGGTCACCGCCACGATGGCGATGTTGCGGGACAGCCCCAGATCCACCTTGGACTCCACCAGGGTCTTGAGACCGATGGCGGCGATGGATCCGAACAGCAGCAGCATGATGCCGCCCATCACCGGCATGGGGATGGAGGTGAGCAGGGCGTTGAACTTGCCGAAGAAGGCCAGAATGATGGCGAACACCGCGGCCCAGGTCATGGTGACCGGGTTGAAGTTGCGGGTGATCATCACGGCGCCGGTCACTTCTGCATAGGTGGTGACGGGGGGACCACCGATGAAACCGGCGAAGCAGACGCCGATGCCGTCACCGGCCAGGGTGCGGTGCAGGCCCGGATCCTTGGTGTAGTCCTTGCCGGTCACGCCGCCGATGGCCAACACGCCGCCGATGTGCTCGATGCAGGGGGCGATGGCCACCGGCAGCATGAAGAGGGCCGCGGCCCAGTTGATCTCCGGGGTCTCGAAGTGGGGCAGCGCCAGCCAGGGGGCGTTGACCATCCCATCGAAACTCACCTGGCCCATCAGCACGGCAGAGACATAACCGGCGATGACACCGCACAGGATGGGGATGAGCTTGATCCAGCCCTTGCAGAACACGGCGGCAATCAGGGTGACCGCCAGCGAGATCCCCGCCAGGGTCAGCGCCGTGGTGGCAGGCACCACCTGCTCACCGCCGGCACGGCCCATGGCCATGTTGCAGGCTACCTGGGCCACCGACAGGCCGATCACCATGATGACGGGACCGATAACCACGGGGGGCAGCAGCTTGTGCACGAAGCCCATGCCACGAGCGCGGATGATGGCCGCCAGGATGAAATACATGAAGCCCGCGGCAAACAGACCGAACATGGTGGAGGGCAGACCCCAGGTCTGGGTGGCATAGATGATGGGGGCGATGAAGGCGAAGCTGGAGCCGAGGAAGATCGGCACCTGACGACGGGTGCAGAGCTGGAACAGCAGGGTGCCTACACCGGCGCCAAGCAGGGCCATGGAGGGATTCAGACCGGTGAGCAGGGGCACCAGCACCATGGCACCGAAGGCGACAAACAGAATTTGCAGCCCGGCGACGCTTTGCTTGACCAAGGAAAACATGGGTATCCTTAATTTTTTGATAACTGACAGGGATATTTGACACTTTTCAGTCATCACAAGACGTTTTCAAGGCAGCCAACGGGCCAAACGGCGTCATTTGTTGCCTTTTACTGCTTGGGGAGGGCATGAAACTGGCTTTTTAGGCGGGATTCGCTGCTACAAGCATCGAGGAGGCGATTTTACGCACTTTTATGGCCAACGCCAATCGTTTTTCCGGCGAGTTGACATGACAAGGCTTTCAACTGGTCGACGCAGATGCCCCCCCAATCCCCTCTCTATACTCGAAGGCGTGACCCCACACCGACAAGGAGTTCCCCATGTCACTGCCCTCGTTCAAACCCAGCCAGCGCCGACTGCTGCTGGGTTCGGCCATCGCCCTGGCCCTGTTCGCCACCCCGCTGAGCTATGACTTCGACCACCACCAGTGGCAGGCAAACCAGGCCCATGCCAAGTCCTGCTTCATCGCCGATACCCGCATCCTGATGGCCGATGGCAGCGAACGCCCCATCGAGACCCTGCGGGTCGGCGATCGGGTGCGGGACAGGCACGGGCAGAGCAACCGCATCCAGGCCATCGAGCGGGTGGCGCTGGGGGCGCGCAGGCTCTACGGGCTCAATCATCTGCCCCCCTTCTTTACCGCCGAGCACCCCTTCCTCACCACCCGGGGCTGGGCGGCCATCGCACCGGCCATGACCCGCACCGAAAACCCGGCCCTCGCCGTGCTGCCGCTCTTTACTGGCATGCACCTGCTGGGTTGGTCAGAGGGGGGCTGCGCGGGCAACCTAGCGCTGGCGCCGCACCCTGTCGAACTGCCGGTGGCCTCCCTCTCCTGGGTTGATGCCCCGCCCGCCACGGCGCTGTTCAACCTGATCCTCGATGGCAGCCACAGCTATGTGGCCAATGGGCTGATCGTGCACAACAAAGGGGGGGAAGGCGGCGGCAACAGTGGTAGCGGAGGCAGCAACAGCGGCGGTGGAGGCAGCAACAGCAGCGGCGGAGGCAGCAACAGCAGCGGTGGGGGCAATAGTAGCCACAGTGGAAACAATAGCGGAAATGGAGGCGATAGTAGCCATAACGGAAACAATGGCGGGGACGACAGCGGCCACGGCGGCGATGACCGTGGTCAGGGCGAACATGCCGGTGGCGACCAGCACGCTGGCGGCGATCGCCACGGCGGTGGCGACAAGCATGCAGGCGGGGAGCGTCATGCCGGTGGCCGGGTGGACGACAACGGTGTGGACGCCGTCGATGCCAATGGCAACAAGCTTCGAGGCGATGGCAGCGTGGACGACAACGGTGTGGACGCCGTCGATGCCAATGGCAACAAGCTTCGGGGCGATGGCAGCGTGGATGACAACGGTGTGGACGCCGTCGACGCCAATGGCAACAAGCTTCGAGGCGATGGCAGCGTGGACGACAACGGTGTGGACGCCGTCGACGCCAGTGGCAACAAGCTTCGGGGCGACGGCAGCGTCGATGACCGCCTGGTGCCCCCGCCCGCTCAATAGGTGTCAGCGTCCTGCCCCGCACACACAGCAGGGCGGAAAACAGAGAAGGTGGCCTGGGCCACCCTCTCTTTTTCTATGGCATTGTCATGCCCGCGACACATGCGGGCAGGTCGCACCTCAGACCCGGCGATAGGGCAGGTAGACCGGCTCCCACATATGGCTCAGGATGTGCTCTTGCAGATCCTGACCGATGAGCGGGTGGGAGGGATCCCGGCGCACGATGTCCTTGAGCACCGCGGTCGCCACGTGCACCGAGATGTTGCGCAGCTCGCTGATCCTCGGGTAGACGGTGCCCCGGGCGAGATCCGCCTCGCTCACGCACTCCGCGAGCGCAAAGGCGGCGGTGGTGAAGATGTCCGGGCTTATCTCGCGGATCTGGCTGACGATGGCCGCCAGCCCCACGCCGGGGAAGATGAAGACGTTGTTGCCCTGACCGATGCGATAATCCTGCCCCTCATGGTGCACATCCTTGAACGGGCTGCCGGTGGCGACGATGGCGCGCCCCTGGCTCCAGCGGAAGATGTCTTCCGGCAGGGCCTCGCAGTTGGCGGTGGGGTTGGAGAGGGGGAACACCATGGGGCGCTCGCAGTGAGTCAGCATCAGCTGGATGTGCTCCTCCTGGAAGGCGCCGCCGGCGCCGCTGGTGCCGAGCAGCACTGTGATGGGCACGTGGCGCAGCACCTCGGTCAGCCCCGCCTTGCCCTGCAGATCCCACTGGGCCAGCAAGAGGCCCGGCTTGGCGTAGCGGCGCTTGTACTCATCCAGCCCCTCGCGGTTGTCACACACCAGCCCCTGGGTATCCAGGATGTAGATGCGATCCCGCGCCGCCTGCGGGTCAAGCCCCTCGCGGATCATCCCCGCGCAGATCTGATCCGCCACCCCGACCCCGCCAGCACCGGCCCCGTAGACCAGGTAGTGCTGCTGGCCCAGGGTTTCCCCCTTGGATTTGACGGCCCCTATGATGCCCGCCAGCACCACGGCCCCGGTGCCCTGGATGTCGTCGTTGAACGACGGCAGCGCCTGCTGGTAGCGGGCCAGGTTGTTGAAGGCGTTGGACTTGCTGAAGTCCTCCCACTGCAACACGGCGTTGGGGAAGTGGCGCTTGACCCCGGCCACGAACTTGTCGATGAAGTCGTCATACTCCTTGCCGCGAATGCGCCTGTGGGGCTGCCCCAGGTACATGGGGTCATCCAGCAGCGCCTGGTTGTCGGTGCCCACATCCAGCGCGATGGGCAGGCAGCACGCGGGGTGGATGCCCGCCCCCAGGGTATAGAGGGCGAGCTTGCCGATGGGAATGCCCATGCCCCCCACCCCCTGATCGCCGATGCCGAGGATCCCCTGGCTGTCGGTCACGACGATGATGCGCACCGCCTTGGCATCCATGTGGCGGGCGAGGGAGCCCATGTCATCGACGTTCTTCGGGGTGATGTAGAGGCCGCGCGGCTTCTGGAAGCGGTGGCTGAACTCCTGGCACGCCTTGCCCACGGTCGGGGTGTAGATGTAGGGAGTCATCTCCTCCACGTGGCGGGACAGGAGGGCGTAGAACAGGGTTTCGTTGCGATCCTGCAGGGCTCGCAGGTTCTGGTACTTCTCGATGTCGCTGCAAGCGCTCAGGAAGGCCTCATAGACCCGCTCCAGCTGGGCTTCGAAAGTCTGCACTTGGGGCGGCAAGAGGCCGCCCAGCTCAAAATCGGCCCGTTCCTGTTCGGTGAAGGCGGTGCCCTTGTTGAGGTTGCGATCGTTGAGCAGATTGGTGCCCGTCAGCGCAACGGGGCGAAAATCGTGACCCTGTGCATCTTTCCACAGCAGATATTGTCCGGTAGCCATAGTCATTCTCTTTGATTTACATGAAGTTGCCATCAGGCAGGAGAGCAAGACTCAGAATGCTGGGGATCATATGACGTTTGCCGATCCGGTTTTGTGAGCTTGGACAAACCCTGCGGCCAAAGGCGCCTTTGCCGGGGCAGCCGAAGGTTGCTCCCGCGCCCGCCTTGGCGCAAGATCCCGACACGCCCCTGTGGGCATCCCTTTGCGAGCAACGGAGCACCATGACCCCTTCCTCTTCCCCCGCTTTTCTCGTCAGCGGCGTCATCCTCGCGGGCGGTCGCGCCACCCGCATGGGGGGCGATGACAAGGGCTGGGTGCCCCTCGCGGGCACTCCCCTGATCCAGCACGTGCTGACCCGCCTGCGTCCCCAGGTGGACGAGGTGCTGATCAACTCCAACCGCAGCCAGGCTCGCTACCGACAGCTTGCTCCCGTCATCGGGGACGCGCAGGCCGACTTCCAGGGGCCGCTGGCCGGCATGCTGGCGGGGCTGACGGCGGCCCGTCACGACTGGGTGCTGTTCGTCCCCTGTGACGGCCCCGCCCTGCCCCTTGATCTGATGACCCGCTTTCGCGCCGCCATCACCCCGGACACCGATCTGGTGGTGGCCCACGACGGGGAGCACCTCCAGCCCGTGGTCGCCCTGCTGCGCCGCGCCCTGCGCCCCTCTCTGCAACAGGCGCTGGCGGACGGGGAGCGCAAGACCGGGGCCTGGTTTGCCCGCCACCGGATGGCGGTGGTGCCCTTTGCCGATCTGCCCGACGCCTTCGTCAACCTCAACAGCCCGGCCGAACTCGCCGCCTGGGAGGCGAGGCTGCGGGAAGGGGGCGCGCCATGAGCCCCCTGCCCCTGCTCGGCTTCGTCGCCTGGAGCGGCACCGGCAAGACCACCCTGCTGGAGCGCCTCATCCCGCGCCTGGTGGCACGGGGTCTGCGCCTCGGGGTGCTCAAGCACACCCATCACGCCTTTGACATGGACCAACCCGGCAAGGACAGCCACCGCCTGCGCCAGGCGGGCGCCACCCAGGTGATGGCGGCCTCCGACCGGCGCCACGCCCTGATCTGGGAGACCCCGGAGGGGGAGCCCCCCTTCGAGGCGCTGCTGGCCCGCTTCGATACGAACGCCCTGGATCTGCTGTTGGTCGAGGGGTTCAAGCACAGGCGCTTTCCCAAGGTGGAGCTGTATCGCGCCGCCATCGGCCGACCCCTGCTCTTCCCCGATGATCCTGACATCGTCGCCCTCGTGAGCGACGCCCCCCAGGCCACGACCCTGCCCCGGTTCCCCTTCGAGGATCTGGAGGCCATCGCCGACTTCATCTGCGCCCGGTTGCCCCCGCACGAACCCCGTCAGTCCCCACCGCCCCTTCGCCTCTGCGCCCGGCTGCTGGCGGCCCTGCCCCCATCGTCAGAGCAGGGCGTTGTGCCCGGCTTGCTCAGTCAGGACGAGGCGGGCACCCTGCTGGTGCGCCCGGTGGATGGGGGCCACGACAGTGCCAACTGCCGCATCGAACGGGCGCCGGGTAGCGCGGCCCTTCCCCCCGGCGAGCGGGTCATGGTGCGCCTGCCGACAGGTGCGCCCCCATGAACCGGAGAAACGACACAGGTCAAGGGAAATGCCGTCCCCCTTGCTATCCTCACCACCCTGACCCGAGATAAGAGAACGCCCTTGCGCCTCAATGCCCCGCTCTCCCGCTTCGATCTGCTCATCTATGGCCGCTACCGCCTGGTCCACGGCCTGCGCATCGCCCTGGCCTTCACCCTCACCTTCCTGCTGACCCGGGAGCTCAAGCTGCCGGAGAGCACCTGGCCCCTCATCACCCTGGTGGTGGTGATGGGCCCCATCTCGTTCTGGGGCAACGTGCTGTCGCGCGCCCTGCAACGGGTGGTGGGCACCGTCTTTGGCGCCGCCTGCGGGGTGGTGGCCCTCTATCTGGAACTCTACTCCCTGCCCCTGATGCTGGCCTGGTGCTGCGCCATCATGTTCCTGTGCGGCTACCTGGCGCTCGGCAAGCGCCCCTATGTGGGGCTGCTCATCGGCATCACCCTGGGGGTCATCGTCGGCGGGGTGCCCGGGGACATCGAGACCGCGCTCTGGCGCAGCGGCGACGTCATCCTGGGGTCGGTGCTGGCCCTGCTGTTTTGCAGCATCTACCCCCAGCGGGCCTATACCCACTGGCGTCTGCAGATGCACGACACCCTGCAGCAGGCCGGGCGGCTCTACCACACCCACCTCTCCCCCAACGTGCTGGAGCGCCCCAAGCTCACCCGAAGCCATGCCCGCCTGCTCGCCAAAATAGTCAGCCTGCGCCCCCTGCTGGCCCCGGCGGTCAAGGAGACCCGCCTTGGCAGCCCGCTGTTCGAGGCGACCCAGACCACCCTTCGCAACAGCGTCTGCACCCTGGAGATGCTGGCCAACACCTATTGGCGGGATCGCCAGAGCCACTTCCTGATGCAGAGCCACCCGGGGCTTCGCGCCTGCCAGCAGGCGACGGAGTCGGTGCTCACCGAACTCGCCCTCATGCTCAAGAGCGGCGATACCACGGCGGCCGACCAGGCCATCGGCCGCCTGCAAGAGGCCGCCGCCCGGCTCGATGGAGACGCAAGCCAGGCACCAGACCAGGGACACGATCCCACCCTTGGCGGCTACCTCTGGCTCAATCTCCATCTCATCGAGCAGCTCGCCCACCTCCATCGCCTGCTGGGGCTGGTGCTGCAACCCTATGCCAAGCCCTCGGCCCGCCCCTGATCGCGCCGCCTGCAACCGCCCACAAAAAAGCCCCGCCGATGCGGCAATGCTGATCAGTTAAGGATCCATTGACCGATCCTTCTGCTGTAGGACAATCCGGAACCAATCACTGGTTCCGGATTTTTTATGTCTATTGCAAACGATCTGAACGATGTTGTTGAGGCATCTGGCGACATGCTGGCTCG
>NZ_JAGKRH010000380.1:0-337 GCF_017939245.1 Aeromonas sp. PrichA-15
GGTTGGTGATGGTCACCCCGTCATCGTCGTTCTTGATGGTCAGGGTCAGGGTCGCCGTGCTCACGTCTCCGTCCGCATCCGTCAGGGTGTAGGTGAACACTTCGCTGCCCACCCCGCCCCCGGTCAGCGCCTTGAAGTCACCGTCGTTCGGGTTGAGGGTGTAGGTGTAGGTGCCGTTGGCATTGAGCACCAGGCTGCCGTAGGTCCCGCTCAGGGTGCCCGCGGTCACCGCCGCGCCATCCGCCCCCTGCACGTCGTTGGTGATGACGTTGCCATTGAGGACCAGGTTGCTCTCGCTCGCCACCGTCAGGTTGACGTCGCTCACCGCCGTCGGCAC